>JBILCQ010000057.1:0-10610 GCA_044353065.1 Flavobacteriales bacterium
CCTTGGAATATTCCATGCCGTCGATTTATTCCGCGGCTATTCGCCAAACCGTTGCATTTTTACGGCAGTATCAAGCATGGCCATTCAGCACGACATACTCAAAAAATACTGGGGTTACGATTCCTTTCGTCCGGCTCAGGAGGAAGTGGTGCAAGCGGCCATCGACGGAATAGATACGCTGGCCATGTTGCCTACCGGTGGAGGCAAATCGTTGTGCTTTCAGGTGCCAGCCCTTTGCAGGCAAGGGGTGTGCTTGGTTGTGTCGCCGTTGTTGGCGCTCATGAACGATC
This sequence comes from Flavobacteriales bacterium, assembly GCA_044353065.1. Lineage (GTDB taxonomy): Bacteria > Bacteroidota > Bacteroidia > Flavobacteriales_D > Sanyastnellaceae > JAIBBG01. Next base: position 291 of record JBILCQ010000057.1, read on the forward strand.
AGGTTCAGGCCTTGCGCAAGCGAGGACTCACAGCACATGCATTGAACTCCTCGATGAGCTTTAGAGAGATTGATCGCGTGTTGGATAATGCCGTTTATGGAACCGTGCATTTTCTGTATGTATCACCCGAGAGGTTGCAGAATGAGTTGTTTCAAGCGCGCGTGCGCAAAATGAAACTGTCGCTCATTGCGGTCGATGAGGCGCATTGTATTTCCCAATGGGGCTATGATTTTCGTCCCGATTATGTGCGCATCGGTGAGTTGCGGGAACTTTTTCCCGATGTACCCGTGCTGGCACTCACGGCCAGTGGAACTCCCAAAGTAGCAGAGGATATTCAGGAGAAGTTGAAGTTTCGGAAAAACCATGTTCTTTCCTCCGGATTTGCGCGCGCGAATCTTTCTTATAATGTGTTGTATCATGAAGATAAGGACGCCAAGATTGCGGAGATATTGGAGAAAATGCCCGGTAGTGCTATTGTTTATTGCGCCTCTCGCTTGCGCACTCATGCAATGGCCGATTATCTGTGGAAGCGAGGCATAATAAGCGGAGTGTATCACGCCGGACTAACGCATGAGCAGCGGCGTGAATCGTTTAACCGATGGATGAAAGGCGAGGTGCGTGTGGTATGCGCTACCAATGCGTTTGGGATGGGCATCGACAAGCCCGATGTGCGTCTTGTGTTGCATGCCGACGTGCCGGCGCAACCCGAGGCCTATTTTCAAGAAGCGGGTAGAGCAGGGCGCGATGGCCATGCGGCTCATGCCGTGTTGCTTTGGAATGAAAGCGATGTCGTGCGAAGAGCCAAAAATCACGACATCAAGTTTCCGTCTAAGGAGAAGGTCAAAGCCCTCTACAGGGCACTTGGCTCTCATTTGCAATTGGCCATAGGCGCGGGAAAAGATGAAATCTTTCCGATTGACTTTGGTGAGCTGGGCAAACTGACCGACAGCAAACCTGCTGAAGTAGTAGCCATGTTACAGCTGCTTTCCTTGAGCGGAATATTATATTTCGATGAAGGAAGCTATTCACCTTCGCGCATAATGTTGTTGCTCGATAAAAGTGGACTCTATAGCTTTCAGGTAGCCCACCCCGAGTGGGAGAAGTTCATTGGATCGTTGCTTCGCATGTATGGAGGATTGTTCGATCAGTTTGTAGTAATTCGCGAAAGTGAAATCGCAACCCAGTTGAAATCCACATTTACGGATGTGTCCAACAAGTTGCAACAGCTTGCCACGCTTGGTGTAATTGACTACGAGATGCAGACCGACAAGCCGCGAATCACGTTGCTCGCTCCACGCATGCGTGAGGAAGATGTGCGCATACCCAACGAAGTGTATGAAATGCGCAAGCAAGGCGACGAAGAGCGTTGGCATGCCATGGAAAATTATCTGCGTCGGGATATATGTCGCAGTGTGCAATTGCTGCGCTACTTCGGCGACGACTTTCCGCAGGCCTGTGGTCGCTGCGATGTGTGTCGCAATGAAGAGCGCATTAAGCGCACAAGCCTGAGTATGCAGCAGGTCGAAGAGGAGTTGTTTCGGTTGTTGCTTGTTTCGCCACACTCCGTTGAGTCTGCCGTTAAATCACTTTCGCAATACGATGCAGAAAAAGTAATTGAATTCATCCGTCGCAAGCTCGATGTTCAGGAGCTGATCATGGATGCAGACGGGAAGTTGCGATTGCCTTAGGTGACAAATCTTTGGATTGAGTTTTTTGGCGAATATCATTCCCACAGTGTTACTGTTTCTGGATATTCAATAAAGAGAAAGACAAACACAATGAGAATGAGTGGTTGGCGCCCCCTACAATCCTATAATCCTACAACCCTACAATCCTTCTAATGAGAAGGATAAACACAGTGAAAATGAGAGCCACTGAACTGAAATAATGGCTTTTCGATTAAGATATCCCACTGCTGAAGCGATGGGTTGTAATCGTGCTCCCCGGCTTACCCCTTCACCAAAAGCAATTGCGCTGCAGCATGAAAGGGCGACACCGTTCCTGAGGCAACTCTTTCTTCGATTGCTTTGAGTTGAGATTGAATATCGGGATTCTGATAAAACTTTTCGATGATGCCATTGCGAAGCGATTCATGCAGCCAGGCGAGGTTTTGCTTCTTGCGACGCACTTCAAAGAGTCCGCGGTCTTTCATCCACGCAGTATATGTGGCCAGCAATTCCAACGCTTCCGCAATGCCTGCGTTTTCGATGGAGGAGGTTGTCAGCACCGGCGGGAACCATCCGTCTTCGCGCGCGGGGAATAGATGCAGTGCGGAGGCGTATTCGGCTTTCGCTCGTGTAGCTTTGGTAGTGTTGTCGCCATCTGCTTTGGTGATGATCATGGCGTCGCACATTTCCATGATGCCGCGTTTGATGCCCTGCAGCTGATCGCCTGCTCCGGCCAACATCAGCAACACGAAAAAGTCGGTCATTCCATGCACTGTTGTTTCGCTTTGGCCCACACCTACGGTTTCCACAAGAATGGTGTCGTAGCCGGCGGCCTCACACAGTAAAATCGTTTCGCGTGTTTTGCGAGCCACCCCACCTAATGTCTCCGACGATGGGGAAGGACGAATGAATGCCCTGCTATCGGCCGCCAATCGCTCCATGCGCGTTTTGTCGCCCAAGATGCTTCCCTTACTAATCGGACTGCTCGGGTCGACCGCCAGCACGGCTACTTTTTTGCCGGCCTCGAGCAGTGCCATGCCAAAGGTGTCAATGAAGGTGCTCTTGCCCACGCCGGGCACACCGGTGATGCCCATGCGAACGGAGTTACCTGTGGCAGGTAAGCAACGCTGAATGAGCTCGTCGGCTATGGCTTCCGAGCCACTTTCGATGCACGTGATGGCTTGTGCCAGCGCTGCTCGGTCGCCTTGCATGAGAGCAGTGGCAAGCGCCTGTGCATCCCGGCTTTGCGCATGCGAGCGTAGCTGGGCGATTGCCTTTTTTGCACTGTCTTTTTGGGCCGAGTCCGACATGGGACGAAGGTAGGGAAAAAGAGAGTGAAGCGCTCTGCAATGTGGCAGTGGGTGCTGCTTACCAAGCGACCCTCGTAAGTCCCTTTAATTCGAGATAAGCATTTGCTTTTGAAAAATGCTTGCAGCCAAAGAATCCTTGATAGGCAGAAAGAGGCGAGGGATGTGGTGCTTTCAGTACAAGGTGTTTGCTTGCATCGATGAGACGTTCCTTCTTCTGAGCATGATTGCCCCATAGCATGAACACCACATGTGGCTGTTGTTCGCTGATGATGCGAATGACTTCGTCGGTAAACGGTTCCCAGCCGAAACTACTGTGAGAGCCGGGCTTCTTTTCTTCAACTGAAAGAGACGTGTTGAGCAGAAATACACCTTGCTCGGCCCAGCGCGAGAGATCGACCCACGGCATGGCGCCCACGTCGTTGAAAGCTTCCTTCAATAAGTTGCGAAGCGAAGGCGGCGCCTTTACTCCGGTATGCACAGAAAATGCGAGACCATTGGCTTGCCCTGCACCGTGGTAGGGATCCTGCCCGAGAATAACTACCTTGATTTGTTGAGGCGAGCAAAGCTCGAATGCTTTGAACAGTTCATGTTTTGGAGGAAAGCACACTGCATTGTTATAGGCATCTTCTACACGTTCGCATAACGTTGCCCACGAAGACTGCGACATGACATCCTGCAAGGGAGTCTTCCACGATGCGGCGGTGGGTGGGAGCGTGAGCATGGGGCAAAGGTAAGAGTGGCGAGTGGCGAATGACGAATGACGAGTGTTGAAATCAGCCTACGGCTTTATCCGTGGGAAAAAAGGATCAAACCCTCTCGCCGAAAAACACCAGAATTTGACCGGATATTAATTCACCCTTCGCAATCCTATTCCGCTCGTTATTTTCGTTGGGCTAATAATTTACCATGCGCTCGCCGATTGTTATTGCCTTCTTTATTCTGGTGTTGACATGTAACACCGGCTTGCACGCGCAGTATCGTTTTTTTCACTACACGCCCGACGAAGGTCTTATCGATAATACGGTGCGCTGTTTTTTGAAAGATCGCAACGGCTTTCTTTGGATAGGAACCAACTCAGGATTGTCGCGCTTTGATGGATTTCGTTTTACCAATTTCATTTGCAACCCTGCCGACAGCGCTAGTCTGAGCAGTAACCAGGTTGTTCATATATTCGAGGACAGCAATGGACTCATTTGGATATCCACCCACGATAACGGGTTAAGTGTATTCAATCCTGCAACCAACAGGTTCAAGCGCATAATCCATAACCCAGAGAAGCCAAGCGGAATACCGAGTAATAATCCGACAGCGGTTTGCGCTGATGCCAATGGTAACATGTGGGTCGGCTTTTTCGGTAAAGGATTGGCCAAGTACAATCCTGTTGACGAAAGCTTCTCACTCACGTCGTTTGATACCAATCAACAGCTTTACAACTTCAATGAAGTGATGGACGTGGAAGGCGATTCTGCGGGCAACCTGTGGATTTCTACTCGCGTGGGATTGGTTTGCTTTAATCCTTTCACGGGCGATTATACCCGCATTGCACAGCTCGAATCGAATGGCTCTAAGCTGTCCGAAAAGAATCTGTTTTTGAAACTGCATATCAATGATCAGGGTAATGTGCTCGTTGGTTCGTGGGTAAATGGTATCTATGAATACAATCCGCGCAATCAATCCTGGAAGCAGCATGTAATCGATCTTGAAAAACGAGAGACACCCGGATATGCCAATAAAATCAATGATTTCATATTGCTTGATGAAAATAGAATTCTCTTCACTTCTTACTATCACGGTTTTGGAATACTGAATTATTTGACGGGCGCGATTGAATATCTGGAGCTGGAGAATGAGCGCTGGACGCGCACGCCGGGAGTGGAAACGGGTATTTGTCTATACAATTCGGGCAAATACATTTTCATGGGAACCAATACCGGATTCTCGCGCATGACTGAGCGTTCGCGCGCTATTTTCGAGTACGACGGCTCCGAACTGGAATTCGATTTTGAGAAGGGGGTGAATGTACTTTCCGCTTTTATTCAGCCCGACAACGACAGTCTGTTGTATGGTGGAACGTATTACCGAAACGGATTGTATTCCTTCTCGAATCAGACCGGTAAACTCAAAGAGCTAGTGCCCTTGCAAGGATATTCCGGAATACTGGTGATTAACGGCGTTCTGCAATCCAAAGTAAACAGCGAGTATTATTATATAGCGTCCTCTCAGGGATTACTTTTATTTAATTCGAAATCTCCTGCAGTGCTCACCCGCGTGCAGCTTCCATTTGAAGGTCTTACAGGTAGTTACGTTTGGTCGATGGATTATGATTCTTCCGGAGTGTTGTGGATGGCAACACCTAACGGCATGTATGCGTGGAATGAAAAGTTGGGAAGTGTAATTGACTATTCCGAGACATTCCGAAAGGCGTCGGGAGCGAGTTCATTTAATCTCATACAAATGTTCGTTGATTGGGAAGGTGGCATCTGGTGTGTGACTGATACGCGTCGGCTATTTCTTTTCCATCCGCAAAAAGGAACTTGCAGGAAGCTCAATAACGATGATCCGTCTTCCAATCTATTAAAGGGCAATGCCGAATCGGTGCTGCAGGATGGTGATGGACGCATCTGGATTAATATGTTCAGCATAGGGTTGGCTTGCCTCAATCCCTCGAACGACAGCATCCGATATTTTACAGGAGCAGACGGTTTGTTGAGTGCGCGCATTCACTCTATGACGCTCGATGGTGCAGGGAATCTTTGGGCGCTTTCCGACAAAGGAGTATCGGTTTTGAACACAAGCAATCTACACATCAATAATTTCAATAAGAGACAGGGCCTTGAGATTGCGCAGGCCAATGTGATTGAATACCATCGCGATGGCTATATATACATCGGCGGAAAGGACTATGCCTGGAAGTTCAATCCAAACGCGTTGCTTGCCAATCAAGATCAAGGGAAAATCTACATTACTTCCATCGAGGTGCTTTCAAAACCGTATTCCAAATTCGGTAATTATAATTCACTCGATACACTTCAGCTGAGTTACACGGAAGATGACGTGCGCTTTCGGTTTGCCGTTCCGGATATCGGCTCGGAGGTAGATTACTATTATTATACAAAGGTGGATGGTGTTGATCATGACTGGGTGCTTCAAGGCACCGAGGGGCAAGCCGCTTATGCTCAATTAAGCGATGGAGTTTACACGTTACACATGCGCGCAAAAAACGGCGCAGGAGAATGGTGTACCGATGAGCGATTAATCGTTTTGATTATTCATCCGCCATTTTGGAAGCGTGCATTATTTCTAGTTCCCTTGGCTTTGTTGCTTATGTCCCTTCTCTTTTGGATGTATCGTAGGCGAATCGCTCAGATTCGGCGAAAAGCACAGGAGCAAGGTGTTTTACGTCAGCAGCTCAACGAGCTTGAGAATAAAGCGTTGCGCAGTCAAATGAATCCGCATTTCATATTCAATAGTTTGAACTCGATCAACAGTTATATTATCAAGAATAAAACGGATGAAGCTTCTGCCTTTGTAAGCAAGTTTGCTCGCCTCATCCGTCTGATTCTCGATAATTCGATGGAGAGCAGCGTGCTGTTGGAAAGGGAGCTGATGGCGTTGAAGCTATATGTCGAGATAGAAAATAAACGTTTTGAAAATAAATTTAATTGGCAAATAGAAGTAGATCCGAGTTTGGATTCGAATCATTTACAGGTGCCGCCCATGGTCATTCAACCCTATGTCGAAAACGCCATTTGGCATGGCCTCTTGCATAAAGGTGAGCCGGGATTGCTTCGAATCAGTCTTCATAGTCGCGGAGGATGTTTGGAGATTCACATTGAAGATAATGGGGTGGGACGAAACGCCGCTATTGACCTTCGAAGCAAAACCTCGCTCAAAACCAAGTCACATGGACTCGATGTGACGGCCAAGCGTATCGCGAATTTTAACGGCGACACTCTGAAAGGAGAGGCCGTAACCATAACCGATCTTTTCTCACCGGAAGGCAAGCCCTCAGGCACATTGGTAGTGCTCAAGTTGGCGCTTCATTCCCATTCAAACCATTCTAAAGTATAATGCAATCCACTTTCAAAGCAGTAATCGTTGACGATGAATTGAGCGGTATTGAGGTGCTTGAATACGCGCTGAAAAGACATTGTCCGGAGATTGAAATCATGCAGACATTTTCTTCTTCGGTCGATGCACTGGAGAAAATCCCGAATATCGCCCCCGATGTACTTTTTGTAGATGTCGAAATGCCTCAGCTGAACGGCTTCGAGCTGGTAGAACAGCTGGCCTCACTCAACATGCAGGTTATTTTCACCACGGCCTACAATGAATTCGCTTTAAAAGCTTTTCGTGTTTCAGCCCTCGATTATTTGCTTAAGCCGGTGGATGTGGATGAACTCAAGGCGGCGGTGTCAAAACTTAAATCATTCAACAAGACGGATAATCAAGCGATGGAAGCCTTGATGGATTATATCAAAAGCCAGAAGCAACTAAACAAGATTAGCATTTCAACAGAAAAGGGCATTCACTTCATCGACACAGTGGAGGTCTTATACTGCCTTTCAACAGGACCTTACACGGTGTTTTATCTGAAAGGTGGACAGGAGTTGGTGTGTTCGAAGTCGATTGGTGAATACGAGAAAATGCTCGAAGACAAAGGCTTTTATCGCATTCATAATTCATCGCTCATCAACGTGGAGCATCTGAAACGCTTTGTGCGAACCGATGGTGGTTATGTTGAAATGAGCGACGGTAAAACCCTCACCGTTTCGCGAAGAAAGAAAGATGAGTTTTTGAGCTATTTGGGCCATTAATCAACATTGTTTGAAATCAAAGCCGATTACTATTTCTTTTATACCGGATATTAAACCAACTAAACCAATTATACGACCTGGCCAATTATCAATCGTTCCTGATTGATTATTGCTTTCGAAATCTCCATTCGCTTTGTTTTCGCTTGGATGGTTTCAGTTTAAATGTGCTAACCACGATTAACCTTGAAACGCAAATCAACTATACTACTATTCGCGGTGTGCTTGTTCGTGCTGATATTGCCTGAGCATGGGCTGGCACAGGATTTATCACAAATAGGCGAGAGAAATCCCGTTCGCTTTAGCGGTTCGCTGAGCGCTCAGGCCGGTCCTTATTTGTATTTCGGACAGGGAGAACCGCGCAACGAACCATTTTGGTGGCAGGTTAATGGTTCGCCAACCATCAGTTTATATGGCTGGCAAATACCCTTCAGCTTCAACTACGGCAGTCGCAACCGCTCGTTCAACCAACCTTTTAATCGTTATGGTGTAAGTCCTTTTTACAAATGGATCACGTTGCACGCCGGCTATCGAAGCATTCGCATGAATCCATACGTGATGTCGGGTATTCAGTTTCTTGGCGGTGGTGTTGAGTTGAACCCGAAGGGATTTCGCTTCGCGGCTTTCTATGGGCGCTTTGCAAAACCCATTGGTCAGGATACGAGCTCGTCGATTACGGATGTGCCCTTGGCTGCATTCAGGCGCATGGGATATGGGGCGAAAATTGGGGTTGGAAGCCGCAGATCCTACTTCGATATTTCTCTGGTAAAGGTATACGACGAGGTAAAGTCGATTGCTATTCTCGATTCTTCGGCTCTAAAGCCACAAGACAATGTCGCTCTCGGTCTGAGCAGTAAACTCGCCATTTCTAAGCGTATCGCCTTCAGTTTCGATGCGGGAGCAAGTCTGGTAAACCGCGACTTGAATATGGCCGTCATTGATTCGGTTCAGAAGTACAATCCTCTTCCGGGCTTGTTTCAGATTCGGCAGGGAACCCAGCTCTTGAAGGCGGGCAATGCGGCACTCAGTTACAACAATAAGAATTTCGGGTTGAAGATTCAAGCCAAGCAAGTAGATGCTGATTACAGAGCATTGGCTGCATTTTATCAGCAATCGGACTTACGTTCATTCAGCATTGAGCCATCGGTTCGATTGAAAAAGAACAAGATAAAAATCAGCGCCAGTGTGGGCCGTCAACAAGATAACATTTCGGGAAGGAAGGCATTCACATCCGTACGAACCATCAGTTCAGCAAACATTGCGGTGCAGGCAACGAAGGAGTATAACTTCAATCTTAACTTCTCCAATTTTGGAACAACACAACAGGCCGGGTTGAGTGTGCTGAACGATACTTTCCGAGTGGCTCAAAACAATTTGACGTTTAGTGTTGCTCAGAACTACATCACTTCAAACAAGCTGCGCACACTCAATGTGTCGATGAACGTGAGTTACCAGGAGCTTCAGGATTTGAATCGCTTCGACACTTATTCCACCAGCGAGAATCAAGTGTGGTTCATGAATCTCAATGCCAATCGTGTGCGACTGAGTGATAACTTCGGCTTATTGGGCGGGTTCAACATGAGCCACAATGCCTATTTCAATGGCTCTTACTTTCTTATAGGACCCACAATTGGCACCTCGAAGCCATTCTTCAAAGACAAACTGCGCACGAATCTCAATGTATCGTGGAATAAGGGTTACCTGAGTGGTATTTCGTCGGGCTCAACCCTAAACAGTTTCGCCACTATTGCCTATCAGGTGCGCAAGGCACATCAGTTCAACCTAACCATTAACGCACTGCACAACAGTACCACTTTTGTTAGCCCCTCGGGCGGTTCATTTACCGAGGTTCGCTTCCTAATTGGCTATACACTCAATTTTCAACGCAAATCGTAGACTACCATGAAAAAACAAGCTCTACTTATATTCAATCTGCTGTTTTCAGTATTCCTTGAGGTTTCTGCTCAGGATTATCAGCTGACTATACAACAATTGAGTGTATTGCCACCATACTCAGCGGACTACACTGATTATTTTTCGAGTTTAAATCAGATATCGGTTCAGATTAAGAATAATACAGAATTTGCTCAAGATATCTATTTAGCCGGATCCATTGCGACCATCGATGGTGACATTTTTGTTCGTACGGCTGAAGATGTGCGTTGGCCGGGTCAGGCACTAACTATTCCGGGCGGATATTCAACGACCATGCTCAACGGCACGGACCTTCGGCCTTTTGCCGAGAACAGCTCGGTCGATTATGGTGGAATCACACAACAGGATATCATTTCCGGAATATTGCCTGAAGGGGAGTATCAGGTGTGCTTGCGCGCCTACGATTACAATAACCTGCAACCGGTATCGAATGAAATCTGCTCAAACACTTTCACGATTGCCTATCCGCCGCCACCTGCATTAAACAACCCGCAATGCGAGTCTAACATTGCCCGCACGGCTCCGCAAAACATTCTGTTCAACTGGCAAACACCCCTGGGCATTCCACCGACGGCCCAGGCGTCTTATCGATTC
>JBILCQ010000180.1:0-4785 GCA_044353065.1 Flavobacteriales bacterium
TCGCTTGATGCTACAGTGTCGACAGGTTCTGGAAATACGACCACACTTAACATGGATCAGCGCTCCGAAAAGTTTGAACTTCCATCGATGGTTAATGTTGGTTTTGCCTACGATTTTATTTTCGGGGAACGTTCGAAACTCACAACAAATCTTCAGTTCACTTCGAATTCTTTCACACGTGATCAGTTTGCCTTCGGTGCTGAATACGCTTTCAACAATCGTTTCATCTTGAGAGGCGGTTATCAGTATGAAACAAATATCAATTCAGAAGAACTGCGCACGACCGTATTTACAGGCCCTGCCGGTGGCTTTACAGTGCAGGTTCCGGCCGGTAAAAACGGAACGTTAATCGGTCTCGATTATGGATATCGCATCACGAATCCGTTCAGCGGTGTGCACAGCATTGGTGTGCATGTTGACCTGTAATTGAATAAAATTTACATTTGTGTTCACTTGGAAAACCCTTAACGGGGTTTTCCCATTTTATAGACCTCAGCAAAAAAGTTTATTGTTATGTCTCAATTAGCCTATTACACAGCAGAAGGACTCAAAAAACTCAAGGATGAGTTACATCAATTGAAAGTGGTAGAACGTCCCCGTATTTCTCAGCAGATTGCCGAGGCTAGAGATAAGGGCGACCTCTCTGAAAATGCGGAGTACGACGCAGCCAAAGAGGCGCAAGGGTTGCTCGAGGCGAGAATCGCCAAGATGGAAACATTGGTTGCAAACGCACGCTTGATCGATGATAGTCAAATGGACAGCAGCAAGGTTTTCATTCTTTCGAAGGTGAAAATTAAAAACCTGGCCAACAAGGCTATCATGGAGTACACGCTTGTTGCAGAGAATGAGGCAAATCTCGCCCTGAAGAAAATTTCGGTAGATTCTCCAATAGGCAAGGGTCTTCTTGGAAAAAAAGTAGGAGACGTGGCTGAAGTGCAGATACCTGCTGGGAAAGTGCAATTTGAAATCCTTGAAATCTCGCGCTAATGGCATCTGTCTTCACTCGCATCATTCAAGGAGAGATTCCCTGTCACAAGATTGCAGAAAACGATAAGTTCATTGCCTTCCTTGATATAACGCCTGTAGCTAAAGGACACACGTTGGTCGTTCCGAAAATCGAAGTCGATTATTTCTTCGATATGAATAGCGATTTACTGGCAGAGATTAATCTTTTCGCAAAGGATGTAGCTACTAAGTTGCAGCGAACCATTCCTTGCCGACGCATAGGTGTTGCGATTATTGGACTCGAGGTTCCGCACGCGCATGTGCATCTCATTCCGCTCAATACAATGGCTGACATTAATTTTAGTGCGGAGCGTCTGAAAATGTCGCACGAAGAATTCGCCACCCTGGCAACAGAAATACGAAACGCGTAACTACCCACACACCTTACCCTTTACCCCTTACCCCTTACCCCTCATCTGAGCGTACTCCTTCGCGAAATAAGACAAGATAATGTCCGCGCCTGCTCGCTTAATACTCAACAGCATCTCGGGCATCGCTCGATTGTAATTGATCCATCCCTTTTCGCCGGCTGCTTTCAGCATAGCGTATTCGCCACTCACATTATAGGCAGCGATGGGCAAAGTGGAATTTTCTTTTAGAGTTTGAATGACATCGAGGTAGCACAGCGCCGGCTTCACCATCAAGTAATCTGCCCCTTCGGCTTCATCCAGTGCGGCCTCCCGAAGTGCTTCGCGCTTGTTGGCCGGATCCATCTGATACGTTTTCTTATCGCCAAATTTCGGCGCAGAATCAAGCGCATCGCGAAACGGCCCGTAATAGGCGCTTGCATATTTCGCGGTATAGGACATGATGGAAGTGTCGGTGAATCCGCCTGCATCCAATGCTTCCCGGATGTGTTGCACCCTGCCATCCATCATATCGGATGGACCCACAATGTCGATTCCTGCTTCCGCCTGATGCATTGCCATGCGACCCAGAATCGGAAGCGTGCGGTCATTATCAATCTTGCCATCCATCACAAAACCGTCATGTCCATCGCTGCTATAAGGATCCATGGCAACATCGCTCATCAGGCACACTTCCGGAAAGCGTTGCTTGATGGAGCGAATGGCGCGCAAATAAAAGTTGTCATTGCGCATGGCGTAGCTCGCTTCTTTATCCTTCAAACTATCTTCTAATGCGGGGAAAATGACGAAGCTCTTGAGTCCAAGTTCAACACATTCTTCTATTTGACGAAGCATTAAATCCTCCGAGTATCGCGCTATGCCGGGCATCGAAGCGATAGGTACTTCTATGCCTTTACCATCCACTAGGAATAGGGGATAGATGAAGTCGCTCACGTGGAGTTCTGTTTCGCGAATCATATCGCGTATAACTCCGCTCTTGCGATTACGGCGTGGACGTTCATTCATGGGATGTGGTAGTTATTAATTGTGAAATACTCGATTCAATAATAGACAAGGTATCACTGTACGAATGCAAAACCTGAAGAATTCCGGCATCTCCGGTGTGCACTCCGAAAGGATTGCGTATTCCTCCGTTAATTTCCTCTTTGGAAGGAAGTAAAATCAGATGGTCGCGCCACACGTGCAGTTCTGACAGTTTATACTCAATCATACTTGCTGATTCTTTCAGCATTGAGTAGTGTATGCGTCGTAAACTATCGATTGCGAGCAAGGTGTCGGTGCTCATCACAACCGCCTTTTCGCGGAGCAACGTTAGATGGTTTTGCAGCGTAGAATCAGCCATGGATGTTCGTTGAAGAACATTCTCCTGAACCACCCGACATTCCTTCAACGTGGGGCTCTCAGCGCTTTCGCAAGCTGTCAAGAGAATCATCAAAATGATATAGACTCGTTGCATGTTTGTTCTATTGATGTTGATCTAACTTTTTCTTAGGCACCGGATCATATCCTAATCCTCCCCATGGATGACATCGCATAATTCTCCGCAAACCCATCCAACCGCCTTTTAGTACGCCCCATTGTTCGATGGCCTCAACCGTATAGTGAGAACAAGTGGGTTCAAAGCGACAATTTTTCCCTAATAGTGGAGATAAGTAGCGCTGATAGATGCGAATGGGAAAGATGAAGAGCTTCTTCACGCTGTTGCGGTGTTTCGGCAAAAGTAGCGCAGAGTTAGCCCGGAAACTTTTCGATGGCCAAGACCAAAGCCAAGAGAAAAGAAAGTCCTGCTAGAATCTTGGGCATTTTGTCCTTGATGTATGGAATGGCCAGCGTTGAAATAGCAATGAATGATAGTATTACAGACAGAATGAGCAATTGCCCTGCCTCAACCCCCAAATTGAAAAGGAATAATTGCCCGATGAATCCTTCGCCCTCACCTGAAATCATGCGAAAAAAACTCGAAAAACCCATTCCGTGAATTACACCGAAAATGCCGGCTGATGCATAGCGATAGACGGAAACGTTATTGGAAATATGCGCCCTCCAGTTAAAAGCGGATGTTGCAAGTATGGTGACAGGAATTAAAAACTCAATGATCTCAGATGAAAAACGAATGACATCAAAAGCCGCCAGGGCAAGACTTACACTATGACCAACGGTGAATGCCGTAGCCAGAATTGCCACTGGCTTCCATTCACGGAATGTAAATGGTGCACACATGGCCAATAAAAAGAGCATGTGGTCATAGCCCTCAACATCGGTGATGTGCATGATGCCATCAATAAAATAATTCACCACCATCTTAATCGGATCCTAACTGATACGTTTCTCCGTCGACTGTTACTGTGAATCCACTGTCGCATGCACCATTGCCAAAGTCAATATATCTGGTTTCATAATCTTGCGGCTGCAGCGTGATACTTCCGCTTACAATCCACGGACAATTGAGTTTAGCGCGAAGTGCTTGCGTTATTGTACTTGTATAGCTAACCCCGTTTCGATTTACTCCGGATCCACTGCCGGTTATTTCATAGACGTCATCCCATAAGATGGCGGTGCTTTGGCCTTCCACCCACGTGCGTGTGCGGTTTGCAGTCCAGCTGATGGTCCATGCATTTCCGGGTGCCGTTACGGAGCCGTTCACGGCAATAGCGAAATGTAATTGGCCATTGGCGTTCAATCCTAAATTCGTAATAGTCTTCTGACCTTGAACGAGGTTACCGTTGACCGTATAATTCTCAGGAGTTATGGTAATCACGGTTCCCTCTGCTCTGTATCGACCGGTGTACGTGATGTTCAGCTTCCCCTTGCGAATGCGGCCGTCATTGCTTGTGCATTCATCGTTGCCGAAATCAATGAGTATTGTTTTCGGAACGCTTGTGGTGTCCACAATAATCGTGTCGATGCATAGGTCTTCGCGAATGCCTGCCGTATTCGAAGAGACTTCATCGACGACTTTAAACATGTCGGAAAATAGATTTTCTGCCGTGCTGTTGTCACTTGAAATGGACGATCCCAGCGTATCTCTTTTTTCTTTTCTGCAGGAAACGATTAGCGCTGCTAACGCAAAAGTTACAATGAGAAATTTGTTTTTCATGAAGTGAATTTAATACTAGGACTAACCCACGAGTGTTAAGGTTTAAAAATCAATTTGCTTTTTTCGGTAATGAATAAAAGTTCCTGAATACTCGTTGTTTTCATCTTTTGTAAAATGACCAATCTCCTCCGTTTCCCAGTGCGATTTTTCTATTTCGGGAAAGAATACGTCGGCATCATTGAACGAGGCATCTACATGGGTAAGAAACATTTCATCCACAAGACATTCTGTCAACGAATGATGGTATATCTGCGCTCCGCCAATTATGAATATCTTCTCAGCTGCTGAATTGTGCGCTTCATCAATCGCCATTTG
>JBILCQ010000147.1:0-5802 GCA_044353065.1 Flavobacteriales bacterium
TGCAAATTGAAAAACACATGTGCTCCTTCTGCTTGAAAGTCTTTGTTTCGGCTTACCACGCAATTGGTTCGGTTGGGCAATGGGCGAAAACGTTCAGGTAAACTATCCCAACTTTTTCTTCCCATAATCACCCAATGGCCGGAAGTGGTTGACTTAAAAAAATTCATGTCGCTTTTCAGGCGCCACAACAAATCGTTGTTCTTTCCAAGCTCACGATTTTTTCCGATAGCCGCGATTAGTATGATGCGAGTGGATTGTTGCACGTGTTTCTTTGATTAATCTAAACAGCTACTGCCGCTTTGATGTGCGGATGCGGATCGTAATTCTCGAGCGTGAAGTCTTCGTATACAAATGAGAAAAGATCTTTCACATTCGGATTTATTTTCATCGAGGGCAATGCTCTGAAATCTCGGGTGAGTTGCAATTGTGCTTGCTCGATGTGGTTCGAGTATAAATGCACGTCGCCTCCTGTCCATACAAATTCTCCGGGCTTTAGGTCACACACCTGAGCGACCATGAGCGTGAGAAGGGCATAGCTGGCGATGTTGAAGGGAACGCCCAAAAACGTGTCGCAGCTGCGCTGATACAATTGGCAAGAGAGCTTGCCATCGGCTACATAAAATTGAAACAAACAATGGCAAGGAGGTAACGCCATTTGATCAATGAACGACGGGTTCCAAGCGCTCACGATATGACGACGACCGTCGGGATTCTTTTTCAGCCCTTCCACAAGCTTGCTTATCTGATCGGTGTGAGATCCATCCGGATTGGGCCACGAGCGCCACTGATAGCCATACACAGGGCCGAGGTTGCCTTGCTCATCGGCCCATTCATCCCAAATGGAAACTCCATTTTCTTTGAGATAGGCAATGTTGGTTTCGCCTTTCAGAAACCAAAGCAATTCATGAATGATTGATTTTGTATGGAGTTTCTTCGTCGTCAGTAAAGGAAATCCTTCCTGCAAGTCGAATCGCATTTGATGTCCGAACACACTCAACGTTCCCGTTCCGGTTCGATCACTTTTTTTGACTCCATTATCGAGCAAATGCCTTAACAAATCATGATACTGCTTCATGCTACGAAATTACTCGTCGGGTTTCTATTTATCCCGATTCAAGTTGCTCGTTTTGTTCACGATTGTTTAACAGCTTTCGACCTTAATAAGCTCCAAAAGAGTGCGAGCCCGCTGTTGCGCAGCGCCTAAATCATGATCGGTCACGGTTACGTGGCCCATTTTCCGAAATGGCTTCATGTGCGGTTTGCCGTAGATGTGAAGGTGAACGCCCGGCATTTTCAGGGCTTCTGTAAGGCCTTTGTAGTGCACAGCGCCTTCATGACCGGTGGCTCCCAGCAGATTAATCATAACGGCCGGCTGAATAAGTGAAGTGGCGCCCAAGGGAAGGGATAGGATGGCTCTTAAGTGCTGTTCGTATTGCGAGGTAGTGCAGGCCTCAATAGTATGGTGACCGCTGTTGTGCGGACGCGGTGCCATTTCGTTTACCATCAAAAGCCCCTCTTTCGTGAGAAAGAGTTCTACAGCTAGAAGGCCAACGAAATCGGCTGCTTCCACTATGTTCTTGGCAATTTCCTGCGCTTCAAGTTCCACTTTTTCATTGACCTGTGCCGGGCTAAATAGGAACTCAACCAGGTTAGCTTCGGGGTTGAATTCCATTTCAACCAATGGGAAAATACTCATTTCTCCGTGGCTGTTTCGCGCAATGATGACCGATAGTTCCTTCTCAAATGGTATCAGTTCTTCTACTACACATGCGCCATCGAAGGCGTTGTTTAAGTCTTCTTGCGTGCGAATAATCTGAACTCCTTTTCCGTCGTAACCGCCTTTGCGCGATTTCAATACAAATGGAAAATGATGCTTACCGGAGTTCAATTCAGCCCGACTTCCAATCAACTGAAATGGGGCTGTTGGGATGTTGTTTTCTTTGTAAAATTCTTTCTGTAAACCTTTGTCCTGAACCATGCGCAAGAAGGATGGCTTCGGATAAACAGCGACTCCTTTTTGTTCAAGCGCTTCGAGTGCGTCGGTATTTACGTGCTCGATTTCAACCGTGATAACATCTTTGCCTTCTCCAAAGGCCATCACGGTTTCGAAATTTTGAAATGATCCGCAGGTAAACTCATGGCAGATTGCACTGCATGGAGCGTCTGCAGCCGGATCGAGCACTGCTATGCGCACATCATAGTTGGCGGCTTCCTGCAGTAGCATGCGACCAAGTTGGCCTCCACCGAGAATACCTAAACGAAATGTATCGGAGTAGAAAAATTTCACGGCACGAAGATACTTCGCCCCGTTTTTATCACAAGCGTTAAGATTATTTCAATAGCTCTTCGATCATTAAACGCATGGCTGCTTCATCTTGAAAGCCGTTTACGCGCTTAATTTCTTGTCCGCTTTTAAAAGTTGAAACAACCGGTATGTTGTCGATTTTCTGCGATTTCACAACGCCTGCAGCTTCGTCGACATTGATGCGAACGATTTGCACCTTGCCTTCAAATTCAATCGCCAGCTTGTTTAGGATTGGTTCCATTTTTTTGCACGGCCCACACCACGGTGCGTAGTAGTCAATTAGAATAGGTGTTCCCGAAGTAAGCAGCTTGTCGAAGTCGGCTTGCGTGAATTTTTCTTCTTGAACACGCTCTGCTTTGGTAGTTTCCATTCCGGCGGAACTCCAGGCCATGTAACCGCCTTTCATGTCGTAAATGCTCGTGAAGCCCATGCCCTTCATTTTTTCGACGGCATCGGCGCTGCGACCACCCACTTTGCAATAGACGAATACCGGTTGCGTTTTGTCGAGTTTAGTTACCTGATTTTGAAAATCGGCCGCGAGTACATTAAAGTTGACGGCATCTTTTAAATGCCCTGACTGAAATTCTTCCGGAGTTCGCACATCAATGACAGTGGCGTTTGGAGTCGATTGCAGTGCTTCTGAAAATGCCTGCACGCTCACCAGTTGAACACCTTGCGGTTGCTGTGAATGATTTGCACATGAGAAAAAGGTTAGCAGCACGAGACTCAAAGCGAGTGATTTCATTTTTTGTTTTTTTATGGAGGCGAAAGTAGGCTCAATGGAATGGTTCGAAAAGTGACAAATGTTACAGTGCTGCTACACGTCGCGCTTTCCCGAGTCGTATGAAGAACTTTTCTAAGTATTGATAGACGTAATAACTAATCAATAGAGTGAGCACAATAGCTAAAACAAAACGCACCGATTCCGGAACATGAAAGAAGTGCGCTCTCACGTAATTGATTGGATAAAGAATGGAGCGGTGCACAATGGGATGAAGCATGTAGACTGAATAGCTGATTTCCCCAAGCATGCTCAAGGGCCGTGTGATTAATGTCGGTAATTGGTAGGTGGATTTGTAGAAACCGATGCAAATTAAAAAGCAGCTCAAAGTGAGTGCAAGGCGCGTATTGCCGCAAACAAGTCGAAGTCGATCGCCTTCTTCCGGCCATGCCATGAAAAGAACAATGCCAAAAGCCAGTAGTACCAGCGACCAGTGCTTGCGAAGCTCAACATGCTCGAGCCAAACTCCGATTAAGTATCCTCCAAGAAACAGGAATAAATGATTGAGCGGGTTGCAGTAATAGGACCTCTGCAGCTCGGAAGAGAGCGAAGAAGTCGGGTCGTGCAGGAAATAGGCGAAATAGAGGAAGACGAAAAACGTCAGGATACAAAAAAGTCGGAAGGCAATCTTGCTTCTGTGAAAGAGTAAAACGAAGACGGGAAAGACAATGTAAAATACAAGCTCATTGCCAATAGACCATGAGCCCACAGCAATGCCATGCGACCAATCGATGAAACCAAAGAGGCCGGTTAGATTAAGCAGTAACTCACGAAATTGGAATTGGCCTCCATTGAATATGACTACAGTAAGGAGAGTTGCCGCAATTAGAAGAGGATAGATTCTCAGCACGCGACGTTTCAGAAATAGACCAACTTCCCTGAGTCCTTTTGAAAGGGGCTCATTGTATACGTGGTAAAGTGTTAATCCACTCAGCATGTAAAAAATGGAGACACCGTAAATACCAATTCTGCCGATTGTGTTTTCGGATGAAAACTCACCTTTGGTCCAGGTGAGATAGTGAAAAAGCATGATGCCAAGTGCTGCAAGGCCACGCAAATAATCAAGTTCGTGAAGTCGTTTCATGCAATGGTATCAGAAGTTTTATTCGAAGATTGGACAAACATACAGAAGCAATTTCGCTTGAATCTTGTGTATTCTATTATTGGTGTTAGCGCGTTACAATAATCGGAATGTGCACGAAACGATTGTCGATCCGAAGCTGCAAAATGTACGTGCCTGCTTGAATTGAATTCACCATCCATTCTGTTTCTTGTCTATGGCCATGGAGTTTCTTCTCCCCGACGATTCTCCCTTGAGTGTCCATGAGAATTGCTTCTTGCATTCGTTGGCTCGTTTGAATGGTGAATTCGTTTACGACAGGATTAGGGAATATGCGAATATCCTCGCCTTCGAATTCTACTACTCCTACGTTTTCCTGAATGATAACGGTATGCGTCTGTTGAGTGAAAAAAACATCTTCGTCAGATTCCAGCGAGAGAATGATAGTTTCGTCGCCTTCCCAAATTTCATCTCCTATCAAAGCAATTTCCAGTAATACTTCCTGTACACCTGCTTCAACATTGATTTCTACTGCACTGTTTAACGTGTAATCCTCGCCGGCGGTCGCAGTGCCCGAAATCGAAACTTCCAATGGAAAAGATTCACCAACGCTTTCGAGCTGAATGGGAATGGAAATGATGGCGCCATTTTCTTCAATCACGGTTTGAGTTGAAGTTTCAAATCCGGCCAATGGTGCGGGATTCAAACCACAGTTCCATGATTCATGATAACCAATATGCGAATAGTCGTTGGACGCATAACTAATCCATTGGCCCGATGAGACACTCCAATTTGTGCTGGGCGATACAATATCCGGGCGGCGAACAAGTGTGCGATTGGTCGTCGAGGAATTGCCGAAGAGCCATCCGGTTCCACCGGGATCTATTCCCACTAAGCCAATAACATCTATCGCATTTCCTTGAAAGGCGAGTTCAATTGCATCGTTGCCGGTGAACGTGGCGCACTCGCTTGGCAAGTCAGTCGCCGAAACGAGAGCAGCGTCAATCGAACCTGAACCGGTGGAAGGTGCGCCGATTACAAGAGTGTTATGGGCGGGTAGAATTCCTGATAAGCTTTGAACGAAAGATGCCGCTGAAGATCCATTCGCATAAAGTCGAACCTGATAATCGTTTAGCTGAATTGGATAGGGTGTAGGATTATAAAGTTCAAGTGCCTTGTTGGATTGGGTATGCTCAATCATTTCGGAAATAATCAAATGCGAACAAGGCGCCTGCTCCTGGCATTCATACACATAAACTTCAATATAATTCTCAGAAAGTTCAATGCATCCGCTCGAAGACACGCCCGACAACCCCATGCCTGCAGCTGCTGTGCTATCAATGAGCTCCGATACATGTGACATGCCGAATACACGGTAATAACCCGGAGCCATGCTTCCTACTTGCCATAAACCATCGTTGCGATTGAGAATAACTCCCGAGCTGTCGATTATAAAGAAGGTGTACATGGCATCTATCGATTCACTGTCGCTGAACAACGGAATTTCAGCTGAACTTTCGCCGGCACACAACGTCATAAATGTATTTCCGTCCACGAGATGAATCGAATCGCCATCACATCCATACGTCAAACATGCTCGACGTTCTAATTCCAGGAAATTATCGGATATCGATGCGCATTCATCGGCGTTGATAA
>JBILCQ010000095.1:0-8107 GCA_044353065.1 Flavobacteriales bacterium
TATGTACGCAAGCATGCCCGATAAACATCAATCCATTGGAGATAATCGTCGACCTGCGTCGATATCTCATCATGGAAGAAAGCAAATCACCTGAGAGCATTACAGTGATGTTTAACAACATAGAAAACAATGGCGCGCCATGGGCTATGAGTGCTGCAGACCGCGCCAACTGGACAAATAACTGATCAGAAATTCTGAAATGCAACTTGGAGAATCAATAAGCATTTCGGATTTAGTTGAGAAGGGAATGAAGATACAGGTGTTTAGGAATGAGGGATGAGGGACGGGCACAGACGCACTGCAGTGCGTCACCAGCCGACCAACCTCGCAGGCATGACACGCAACAAAAAGCAAGGACGAACTGCGGTGCGTCAACAACAACAAAAGACTATGACAGAATTGAAAGTAAGAACCATGGCTGAATGCCTCGCCACAGGCGAAGCTCCGGAGGTTTTGTTTTGGGTAGGATGCGCAGGAAGTTTTGACGACCGTGCCAAGAAAATCACCAAAGCCATAGCACGTATTTTGCAACATTGCAACGTATCATTTGCCATACTAGGCCAGGAAGAGATGTGCACCGGCGACCCTGCGAAGCGTGCAGGAAATGAATTCTTATTTCAGATGATGGCAATGCAAAACATTCAAGTGTTGAATGGCTATGAAGTAAAGAAAATCGTCACCGGTTGCCCGCACTGTTTCAACACTCTGAAGAATGAATATCCCGCACTCGGCGGAACGTATGAAGTGGTTCATCATACTCAACTAATCAATGAACTTATTTCTACAGGTCGCATTACCCTTCAAGGTGGCGGCGCTTATAAAGGCAAGCGCATTACCTTCCACGACCCATGCTATTTGGGCAGAGGCAACGGTGAATATGAAGCTCCACGGGCACTCATTGAAAAGCTCGATGCTGAATTGGTTGAGATGAAGCGAAGCAAGGCCAACGGATTGTGTTGCGGTGCCGGTGGAGCTCAGATGTTTAAAGAAGCAGAACCCGGCAACAAGGAAGTAAACGTTGAACGCACAGAAGACGCTATCGAAACCAACGCAACTGTAATTGCTGCAGGTTGTCCTTTTTGCAACACCATGATGACCGACGGTGTTAAGCACTTCGAAAAGGAAAATGATATTGTCGTGAAAGACGTAGCCGAGCTCATTGCGGAAGCTGCAGATCTCTGAAGAAATTTAACTTAGCATATTTTAATCATTCCCTCATGACGATTGCATCGCAGTGCATGAGTTAACTTTGACATTTTACAAACCTCACACCTACCATGAAAATCTTAGAAGGTAAAATCGCCATCATTACCGGTGCTTCACGCGGTATCGGCAAAGGCATAGCAGAAAAATTCATCGCACAAGGAGCCACTGTTGTATTCACCTATGCCAGCAGTGACGACAAAGCTCGCGCGCTCGAAGCAGAACTCGCTTCTCAAGGAGGAATAGCAAAAGGATACAAAAGCGATGCGGCTGATTTCAATGCAGCACAAGCACTCATTGATCAAGTTGTTGCTGACTTCGGCACAGTAGATATTTTGGTGAATAATGCAGGTATAACGCGCGACACATTGCTCATGCGTATGAGCGAAGAACAATGGGATGAAGTGATGCGAGTGAATTTGAAGTCTGTATTCAACCTCACGAAAGCCGTCATCAAGCCCATGCTGAAAGCCAAAGCAGGAAGCATCATCAACATGAGTTCAGTTGTGGGTGTTAAAGGCAATGCTGGTCAAGCGAACTATGCGGCATCGAAAGCAGGTATCATCGGATTTACGAAAAGCGTTGCTGCCGAATTAGGTTCACGCAACATTCGTTGCAACGCTATCGCTCCCGGTTTCATTGAGACAGAAATGACAGGAGCGCTTGATGAAAAAACTGTTCAAGAATGGCGCAATGCTATTCCGCTAAAACGCGGAGGAAGCCCGGATGATGTCGCAAATGCAACGTTGTTTTTAGCTTCCGATATGAGCGCCTACATAACAGGCCAAACGCTGCATGTATGCGGCGGAATGTTGATGTAATAAAAGCTGCATCACAAACGAATGTCAATCATTACACAAGCACCCGCGTGGCTCATATTCTTCTGTCTATTGGCAGGAATAGTTTATGCCGGTGCTTTGTATTTCCGTGATCGATTCAACCGAACTTACGGAACACCTCTCGCTACAGCGCTCGGAGTGTTACGCTTTGCATGTATTACACTCATCAGTCTTTTTCTGTTGAAGCCGCTCATCAAAACCATTGATAGAACGGTAGAAAAACCCATCGTCGTTATAGCTCAAGACAACTCCCAATCGCTTGTTGTCGGCGCAGATTCAAACTACTACACCAACGAATACAAAAATTTACTTTCGGAATTTTCGTCCTCCTTTGGTGATGATTATGACGTACGCACATTCACGTTTGGTGAGCGTGTTCATGAAGGAATAGACTCTCTGCGTTTCGACGAAAAAATCACAGACTTTTCTGATTTTCTGGAAGAAATTTATTCGCGATTCAGTGGAAGAAATTTAGGCGCAGTTGTCATTGCCAGCGATGGTTTATACAACAAAGGAAGTAATCCGGTGCATTCATACAAGAAGCTGAACGTGCCGGTTTACACCATAGCACTTGGTGACACAACGATTCATAAAGACGCATTAATAGCAAACGTCGCAGCAAATCGACTGGCTTATTTAGGTAACCGATTTCCGATGGAGATTTTGGTGGAAGGAAGAAAGGCAGCAGGAGAATCTGTAACACTCACCGTGAGCAGAAAGGGAAACACGTTGCACTCGCAAACGATTTCATTCACTGGTGAACGGAGCTTTGAAAAAATACCCTTAACGCTCGATGCAGGCGAAGTCGGTTTGCAGCGTTACACGATTTCTATTTCGCGACTTCAGGATGAAATCACGTATGCCAATAACAGCAAAGACATTTTCATTGATGTACTCGATAGTCGTCAGAAAGTACTGGTTCTTGCACATGCACCACACCCCGATTTACAGGCCATTCGATCTGCCATATCCGAAAATGAAAGCTATCAGGTAGATGTGCAATTAGCCAAAGAATTCAGCGGGAATCTTCAAGACTACAGCTTGGTCATTTGGCATCAATTGCCCTCTTTGGGTGGAATTGGTTCAAGTCTTATCACCACCGCACTGGAAAAGAAAATTCCGGGGCTTTTTGTCTGGGGAACCGCAACCGACTTCAATGCATTCAATGCTCTCAATCTAGGGTTGTCGCTAAATAATTATCGCAATAACACTACCGACATTCAAGGCAGCTTGCAGGAATCATTCAGCATGTTCAATTGGGAGTCATCCTTTCACAATGTCGTGCGCATGTTACCTCCGTTACAAGTTCCATTTGGCGATTTGTCGTTCAGCCCGGGAATGCAAACGGCCATTGTGCAGCAAGTTGGAACCATCAAAACAGCAAAGCCCTTGATTGCGTTTAATGAAATACAAGAAAACAAATTCGGGTTCATTCTCGGAGAAGGGATTTGGCGCTGGCGCAACACATGCTATCAACAGAGTGAGTCGCACGATAGCTTTCATGAGTTGGTGACAAAGAGCGTTCAGTATTTGGCAGCGAAAGACGACAAGAGTTTATTTCGTGTTAATGCCAAAAACGACTTCACCGAAAATGAAGATATCGTGTTTGACGCCGAGCTTTATAACGCCAGTTATGAAGCCGTTTCGGGAAGAGAGATTTCAATGAAAATTAAAAACGAGGATGGCAATGAATTCAATTATCTCTTCTCTGCCAATGGAGAGATGTATCGCTTGAACGCAGGCCGACTGCCTGTTGGAAATTACAGCTATGAAGCCAAAGCAAGCAGCGAAGGAAGTGTTTTGAGTGAGCGTGGAGAATTCAGTGTATCACCGTTGCAACTCGAGATTGTTAATACCATTGCGGATCATCGACTTCTTAATCAATTCGCTCGCGAGAATAACGGCATGATGGTGTATGCCAACGATATGAAAAAGCTCACCGATGAAATACTGGCCAAAAAAGAAATCGTATCTGTTTCATACGAGAACAAGCAACTCGATGAACTTATCAATTTCCGTTGGTTGTGCGCACTTATCATAATTCTTCTTTCTACAGAATGGTTGTTGCGAAAACGTGCGGGAACCTATTGATGCACCCATGAAGACAAAGCAAAGTTTGCGAGTTGGCGGAGTGCCCGAGCATTTTAATCTTCCATGGCAATTAGCTGCAGAACGCGATGTATTTTCCAACTACGACATCGATCTTTCATGGACGATGTATGCTGGAGGAACAGGTGCTATGACACAAGCCATAAACCATGGATCGCTAGATGTTGCCATTTTGCTTACCGAAGGATTTATTGCTGCTGCCTCGGATGGTCTTGACGCAAGCATAGCGAAAGTATACATCGACACACCGCTCGTTTGGGGCATTTATTCCGGTGCACAATCGGCGATTCAACAGGTAGATACTTTTCAAAAAAAACGAATTGCGATTTCGCGTTTTGGTTCCGGATCTCATCTCATGTCGATGATTCATGCATCCGAGCGTAATGAAGAAATTGATGGCAATCAGTTTGAAGTAGTTCATAGTTTGCATGGCGGCATAACAGCGCTTTGTGAGTCGCGCGCAGACTTATTCTATTGGGAAAAATTCATGACGCGTCCGCATGTGCAAAGCGGAGAAGTAAAACCGGTTGGAGAATTCAGTGCGCCTTGGAGTAGCTTTTTGATTATCGTCGGCAACAATGCGTTGCGTGAAAAGCAAGAAGCCGTAATGCAATTGCTCGAAATCATGAATGGTGAATGCATTACGTTTAAGCAAGACATGCACAGTGCCATTCACTTGAGTAAGCGATTCGACATGACGCTTCCCGAGGCGCGTCAGTGGCTTCAAAACACACAATGGAATTACAACTTTGAAGTTTCGCTCTCGAGTCTTGAAAATGCAAAGTCAGCTTTGGTTTCGGTAAACAAGTGCAATCCAACACTCAACCTTCGCGACATTTGCGCACCGTGGATACAAATCTAACCGTATGAAAAAGCTCTGGTCAAAAACATGGTTCAAGGTGCTGAGTATTTTTCTCGCGCTATGCATCATTTTCATTCTCTCGTTAAACTCAATTTTCAGAGGAGTGGGCAAATGGCTCAATGCCACAGACACACCGGAGCAAACCGAAATGTGTTTTGTACTTGGAGGCAATAGTTATGAAAGAGGACTTGCAGCCGTTGATTTATTCAAGCAATTCCCTCAACAAAAATTCACTGCCACAGGAGGTAATTATCCTTACCAAATTTTGTGTTTGGATACGACTATGCTGGAATGCGAGCTGACCCGACACTTTATGATCAGCGAAGGAGTTCCCGCTGAGCAAGTAGATACGTTGTCCTCAGCACACAGCACCATGGATGAATCGAATGAAATTTTAACGTGGTGCAAATCGAACAACGCCAAACACATTACCGTCATCTCCAGTGCCTTTCACATGCGCCGCGTGCGCATGGTGTTCGAAGAAAAGTTCGAAGAAGCAGGCATCACAATTAATTTCCACGGTGCTGCGCCCATTGAATACAATGCTCTGAACTGGTGGCAAAATGAAGAGGGGTTAATCATGACCAATAACGAATTGGTCAAACTTTTCTATTACGCCATCAAGTATTGACGGTGTTGTTTATTTCCCTTTAGATTTTACGCCTGATTTTTTTTATCGGGCAATACCGTGCGTAAATTTGTAGGTAACTAAAATTACTTAACCATTGCCCATGCAGATGAACGAAGAAAGCAAAGACAATCGGAATACGATTGATCTCGTGCATCGGTTTGAGAAGATGATATCGCAAAATGATTCATACTACTTCGACATGGATCAATTGGAAGAGATTATCGATTACTACTGCGAGACTAGTCAATTTCAGTCGGCCTTGAAGGTAATTGAATATGGGTATGATCTATTCCCGGACAACATGACGCTCATGCTTCGTGAGGCCCAAATACTTACCGGAATGGGACATCTCACACAGGCGCTGAAGCAATTGAAGCGTCTGGAGAAAATGGATGCAAACGAAGAAGTTCTTCTGACACTTGCTTCTATATATAGTCAGCAACGCGAACATGCTAAATCCATCAAACTCTTACAAAAAGCTCTTTCGTTGGGTTCAAGTGAATTCACGGATGACATTTATCTCGAAATAGCACTAGAGTATGAAAACATGCAACGTTTCGACAAAGCACAAGAGACGTTGCAAGAAGCCATAAAAAGGAGTCCGCAAAACGAAGTACTCCTCTACGAATTAGCGTACGTTTTTGACATCAACGAAAAAAGTGCAGAGGCCATTGAATTCTATCAGCGCTTTCTTGAGTCATTTCCTTTTTCGTTTCCGGGTTGGTACAATTTGGCCAATGCTTACCAAAAGATTGGTCAGTTTCAAGATGCACTTGAATGCTATGATTACTCATTAGCCATTCAGGAAGATTTCACTCCTGCTTACTACAACAAAGCACATACACTTTTCAAGCTGGAGCGCTATCAGGATGCTGTACAAGTTTTCGAAGAGACCTATGCCTACGAGCCACCGCAAGCGCCCGTGTATTGCCACATTGGAGAGTGCTTCGAAAAACTCAATCAGTTCGATAAAGCACTTTTCTATTACAGAAAGAGCATTCAGGTAGATGAATACTACGCCGACTCGTATCTGGGCATAAGTATCACCATGGACTTAATGAACAAGACCATTGATGCGATCCCATTCATTGAGCGGGCCATCGAAATCGAACCTGAAAATCCGGATTACTATCTGTTCCAAATAGAGTTCCTGAAGAAGCTGAATCGTATCGATGAAGCGGAATCAATTGCAGAATCGGTAATAGGAAGATTCCAGGAAAATGAGGACCTGTGGCTCGACTACTCCGATATCTTTTTTCATCGCGGTGAATACGACCGCGCGTTAAGCATCATCCAAACAGGATGGCAGCACTGCCCTCAAAGCAATGATCTTGGGTTCAGACAAGTTGTCTATCTTATGTTGTCAGGCAAAACCACTGATGCAGAAGAACTCATGTTTCGAATGGCTATGCGCCATCCGACAGGTCTGAACGATCTGGAAGAATATTTTCCCGATATCAGACAAAATCTTCTGTTCATTGAATTGCGCAAGCAGTTATTGGCCGAATAAGCCACCGCACAACCAACCCTTGTATTAACCCCTGCAACTATCAAATCTTTGCATATTTGCACGATTGTAAAAAAACGAATGAATTTCAAGCTTAATAATATCCCCGAGAGAACAACGAAGAACCGCAACCACGGCCTTACGATGGTAATGGACAAAGGACTGAGTATTCGACAAGCCGAAGACTTGATCGATAGTGCTGGTGACCAAGTCGACATCGTAAAACTCGGATTCGGAACTTCCGCATTTGCCGGCAACGTCAAAGAAAAGGTGAAGCTTTACAAGAAGGCCAACATACGCGTCTATGTCGGCGGCACCTTGTTCGAAGCCTTTTATGTGCGAGGTCAAATGGACGACTACAAGAAGTACATCGATCAGCTTGGCTTGGATACCGTTGAAATTTCAGATGGAAGCATGAGTATCGCACACGACAAGAAATGCGAGATCATACAATCATTTGCCAAGAACTATAAAGTATTATCCGAAGTAGGATCTAAGGAAGAGGGCATTCTTATTTCACCGGCACGATGGATCAAGATGATGCAGCATGAATTGGCTGCCGGCTCCTGGAAAGTTATTGCAGAAGCAAGGGAAAGTGGAACCGTTGGCATCTATCGTCCGAATGGACAAGCTCACGTTCTCCTCATTAATAAGATTATCAAAAATGTAAATCCGGAGAATATCCTTTGGGAGGCACCGAAAAAACCACAGCAGGTTTATTTCATCAAGCAATTCGGAGCCAATGTCAATTTGGGCAACATTGCCGAAAATGAAGTAATCCCATTGGAATGTTTGCGACTTGGACTCCGCGGAGATACATTCTTCGACTTTCTTCCTGAAAACACCGTGAAAAAATTCAAATACTAATGATGCATTCTGTCTCACCGCAAGAACTCGCCGAATGGAAAAAAAACGGCAAGGCACATCAACTCATCGACATCCGCGAACTGTATGAA
>JBILCQ010000290.1:0-3055 GCA_044353065.1 Flavobacteriales bacterium
CGTCCGTATGGTCCTATGCAGTTTAGCCCTGCTATCAGTTCGCTCCATTATGGTCAGGCTATTTTCGAGGGATTGAAAGCATTCAAGAGTGCCAAGGATGAAGTGTTCATTTTTCGTCCGGAAAAAAACGCCGAGCGTCTCAATGAATCGGCTCGCCGCATGTGCATGCCGGAGCTTCCTGTAGAGCTTTTCATGGACTCTCTTACCCAGCTCATCAAACTCGATTCCGGTTGGATCCCGAAAGGGGAGGGCGAGTCGCTCTACATCCGTCCTCACATGTTTGCCATCGATGAATACGTGGGTGTGCGTCCATCAGAAACCTATATGTTCGTCATCTTCTCGGGGCCGGTAGGTAAATACTACACCGCTGAATTGAAGGTAAAAATTGAGACCGATTATACCCGTGCCGTGCGCGGTGGAACCGGTCATGCGAAAGCCGCAGGAAACTACGGTGCGTCACTTTATCCTACGCAAAAAGCGAAAGATGCGGGTTACGATCAGGTTCTCTGGACCGATGCCCAGACCCACGAGTACTTCGAGGAAAGTGGAACCATGAACGTGATGTTCCTTTCGGGTAACACGGTTTTGACTCCAGCACTGAGCGACTCAATTCTCAATGGCGTAACTCGCAGCAGCGTGCTGCAACTCGCCAAGGATTGGGGTTACGATGTTCAGGAGCGTAAAGTATCGGTTGCTGAAATTGTGGATTTACTGAAAGCAGGGAAACTTGACGGAGCATTTGGTGTAGGCACTGCCGCAACCATTGCACCCATTCGCACCATTCACCACAACGGAACTGATTATACCATCAACCCCAACGGCAGCGCCAGCTTTGCCGACAAGGTGAGCACCTACCTCGATCATTTGAAGCGTGGTATGGAGAGCGATGCTCATCAGTGGAACTATAAGGTAATGTGATTCTATAGTCTTACTTTCGCCTTCAACTATGGCGCGTATTGATTTTTCGAAGATTGACATTGGCCCAGCGCCAAAAGCTAATCAGGATACCACTCTAAAATTTGGTGCAGGTTCACCGCCGTTTTTGCGCGGACCTTATGCCAGCATGTACACGATACGTCCGTGGACCATTCGCCAGTATGCTGGGTTCAGCACGGCCGAAGCATCGAATGCGTTCTATCGTCGAAACCTGGCTGCAGGACAAAAGGGGCTCAGTGTAGCGTTCGATCTAGCCACGCACCGAGGTTACGACAGCGACCATCCACGCGTAGTGGGGGATGTAGGCAAGGCCGGTGTTGCCATCGATTCTATTCTGGATATGAAGGTGCTGTTCGACGGCATACCGCTCGATGAGATGAGCGTGTCGATGACGATGAACGGCGCGGTTATTCCGGTTCTGGCATTTTACATTATTGCCGCCGAAGAACAAGGCGTTCGTCCAGAGCAGTTGCAAGGCACCATTCAGAACGACATCCTCAAGGAGTTCATGGTGCGCAACACCTATATCTATCCGCCCGCGCCGAGCATGCGCATTGTGAGTGATATTTTTCGCTATACCTCGCAGCACATGCCCAAGTTCAATCCGATTTCGATCAGTGGTTACCACATGCAGGAAGCAGGTGCCACGCTCGATCTCGAGTTGGCGTATACACTTGCCGACGGCTTAGAATATGTGCGCGCAGGAATTGCCGCAGGCATGAACATCGATGATTTTGCGCCCCGCCTTTCTTTCTTCTGGGCCATTGGGATGAATCATTTTGAAGAGATATCCAAGATGCGCGCTGCACGCATGTTGTGGGCGAAACTCATCAAGCAGTTCAATCCGAAGAACCCCAAGAGCATGGCCTTGCGGACGCACTGCCAAACGAGCGGTTGGAGTTTGACGAAGCAGGACCCGTTCAACAACGTAGCGCGTACGTGCATCGAAGCCATGGCTGCAGCTTTTGGTGGAACGCAATCGCTACACACCAATGCGCTCGATGAAGCTATTGCATTACCAACCGATTTCAGCGCACGCATTGCCCGCAATACGCAATTATACATTCAAGATGAAACCGATATCACCAAAGCGGTTGACCCGTGGGCGGGAAGCAAGGTGATAGAGCAACTCACCGCTGATATTGCCGAGCGCGCGTGGAAGTTGATACAAGAGGTAGAAGAAATGGGCGGCATGACCAAGGCCATTGAAGCCGGGTTGCCAAAGTTGCGCATTGAGGAAGCCGCTGCGCGCAAGCAAGCGCGTATTGATAGCGGTAAGGACAAGATTATCGGCGTCAACATCTATCAGGTAGAGGAGAAAACGGAGATGGATATTCTCGACGTCGACAACAATGCCGTGCGCGAATCGCAAGTGGCACGCTTGCAAACGCTGCGTAACGAGCGCGATGAAGCGATGTGCAAAGAATCATTGCATGCCATTACGCATGCAGCGCGCACGGGTGAAGGTAATTTGCTGGAGCTAGCCATCATCGCAGCGCGCAACCGCGCAAGTTTGGGAGAAATTACCCAAGCAATGGAAGAAGTATTTGGACGATACAGTGCGACCATTCGCAGTGTATCGGGTGTATATTCGAGCGAGTCAACTATGGATGCCGATTTTGAAAAAGCACGTCGTATGAGCGATGAGTATGCCGCCATTGCAGGGCGCAGACCGCGTATCATGGTAGCGAAGATGGGGCAGGACGGTCACGATCGCGGGGCCAAAGTCATTGCTACTTCATTCGCCGATATCGGCTTCGACGTCGACATTGGCCCGTTGTTTCAAACCCCGGAAGAAGTAGCACGACAGGCCATCGAAAACGATGTGCATGTGGTGGGCGCATCTTCGCTTGCAGCCGGTCACAAAACGCTCGTGCCGCAGCTTATCGAAGAATTGAAGAAGCAAGGCCGCCCCGATATTTTGGTCGTAGCGGGCGGTGTTATTCCTGAGCAAGATTACGACTTCCTCTACAACGCAGGCTGCGTAGGCATCTTTGGACCGGGCACGAAGATCAGTGTTGCGGCGATGGAGATTTTGGGGGTGTTAATGGAAGGAGCGCGATGAGAGTGGCGAGTGGCGAGTGGCGAGTGGCGAGTGGCGAGTGGCGAGTGGCGAGTG
>JBILCQ010000291.1:0-3054 GCA_044353065.1 Flavobacteriales bacterium
CAAGATTTGCTCACCCTTCAATGTATACGTGTGAAACGTCGTTACCAAGTGACGTTCAATGGTCAGTTTATCAATGGAACACTCCTCCTCCACTTCACGCACAGCTGCCGGTTCCAACTCTTCTCCCTTTTCTACTTTCCCTTTGGGTAAATCCCATTTTTCAAGTCGATAGATAAACAACACCTCATTCCGATCATTCGACACCACACCACCCGCTGCCCGAATGAGTGCAAACTGTGAGGCGAACTGCTGCCACGACCATTCCACATCATGGCACATTAAAAAGATCTCTTTAGTACCTCTATTTATCGCGCTTTCAATGAGCATCGTATCCGCCTTACCCTGTGAAACAATGACCTCCTGGCCATAACCATGGGGAACCTCTTCCGAATCATTCAAGAAAACGACCGGTCTGTTGGCGAAATAAACTTTATACTTTTGAGGCATGAATTCACAAGATCGAGCGTTAAAAGTAGCAGAATTCCTGCTTCAAATCGAAGCCATCAAATTAAGCCCGGAAAATCCCTTTACATGGGCATCAGGTCTACGCTCTCCTATCTACTGCGACAACCGTAAAACACTTTCCTATCCCGAGGTGCGCGCATTCATTCGCGATGCATTCGCTGCGACTATCCGTGAGTCATTTCCTGCGGTAGAAGTAATTGCGGGTGTGGCAACCGGCGGTGTGGCTATTGGTGCTTTGGTAGCTGAAGCTCTCAATCTTCCATTTGTGTATGTCCGTAGCGAAGCCAAAAAGCATGGACTCGGCAATCAAGTCGAAGGCGTTCTGCGCGACAACCAACGCGTAGTGGTTATTGAAGATTTAATTTCGACTGGCTCGAGTAGTTTAAAAGCAGTGGAGGCATTGCGCGAAGCCAACGCGCAGATAGAGGGCATGGTAGCCATATTCACCTACGGATTCCCCAAAGCCGGCGAACGATTCAATGAAGCTACATGTGCCGTTCAAACACTCAGCAACTATGACTTCCTACTCCAACAGGCTTCGGCATCGGGTTACATTTCGTCTGCTCAGTTGGCAACACTGAGCCAATGGAAATCAAATCCGGAAGCATGGAGCGAACACTTCATGGCAAGCCACACCCACTAAGAACAACCACACTATGACTCACATCGAAAGCCAACAGGCACAAGTCAATTCGAATGCAGCAACCGTGTTTGCATTTCTAAGCGACATGAAAAACATTGAAAAGCTCCTGCCTGCCGGCAAATACAGCGACTGGAAAGCGGAGTCGAACGTGTGCAGCTTCAAAATTCAAAACGCTTACACCATCGGACTTCAAATAAAAGAAAGTAAACCCAACGAAGAAATCACCTACGAAAGCACGCCAGGTTCACCTTTTCCATTTACACTTAAAGTTCAGTTGAAAGAAAACGGATCCCAAACCACCGGTCAACTCATTTGTGATGCGCAGATAAATCCATTTTTGGAAATGATGGTCAAAAGCCCACTGAAAAACTTATTCGACTATATGGCGAGCCGATTACCTGAAGCAATGGGCGTTTAAGAAAGCCCTTCCTTCCAACGCTGCCAGATTGCATCTTGATGTTCGGTGGTTTGCTGCAATCTCACACAACGATATTTCATCACCCATGTTCTTCCATTCGGAGCGATTGAAAGTACGACTCTCTTGCCCTTACGAAGCACAGTTAATTCGAGTTGTGTCGCATACATGCGCATGAGTTGTTGCGCGTTCTTGTAGGGTGCAATTCCATTCACAGCCACTATTTCGTCGGAATACCACAGTCCACTTTCATCGCCGGGTGAATCAGGCACAACCGCACTCACCACAACCTTCTGGTTGCTCTCATCCAATGAAACACCTAAGTGAGCTTCACTCCACTTGGCAGAGGGTATTTCTTGTAATTCTGCTCCTGCATAAGACAGGACTTTACGGATGGTAGGGAGGTAATCTTCTGTGCCATTCACATACGAAGCAAACAAATCCGAGAAATCGAAGTCGCTGCATTCATTCAGTAAAGCGAGATAATCTTCTCGCGAGTAACCTCTGCTTTCCTTTCCAAATCGTTCATACATCATCTTCATCACACCATCGAGCGAAGCTGTTCCATCGCTTTCATGCAAAAGAATGAGGTCGCACATCATCGCAATCAAAAAACCCTCGTTGTAGATGGAAACTTTTCGCCATGGTATACCTGCCACATAACCATCCAACCAAGTATCCCAACCACTGCGAGCTACCGACAAATTGAAGCGACCAT
Organism: Flavobacteriales bacterium; assembly: GCA_044353065.1. Lineage (GTDB taxonomy): Bacteria > Bacteroidota > Bacteroidia > Flavobacteriales_D > Sanyastnellaceae > JAIBBG01. Next base: position 2,242 of record JBILCQ010000291.1, read on the forward strand.
GATTACCGACATAATCCTGTACATGATCTTGAATTACTTCCAGCCAGTCATCGGAAGACAAGGATCCGCTTCGCCACAAAAGTGAATCACCATAGTACGTTGTCACACCTTCGTATACATAGCCCTGCTCAGAGTAATTCTCGCGTGTGAAATCATAGGGCAGCATTTCAATCGGGCGAATATTCTTGACATTCCAGGTATGAAATAACTCATGACAACTGATGCCGAGTAAATCGAGATACAAATGCTCTTGCTGAAAATCGGCCGCCGGACCCATCGTTATCACAGTGCTGTTGCAATGCTCCACACCATGACGTAAGAAATAAGGAACAAAATGAAAGAGAAAGTGATACTCCTTGCATGGAATGTCGCCAAACATATTCAGTTGAACTTTCGTGAATGCTTCGAAATCTGAGAGCAATCGAGTTTCGTTCAAATTGACATCACCTTGAATCCAGATATGAAAGGGAATACCCTGAACCTCATAACTCAGTTGCTTGAGGGTATTGCTTGCGATAAGCGGACAATCTGCAAGCTCATCAAATGACGATGCAACTAGAATGTGCTCGGAGAGTTTGCGCAATCCCGTTGCCACTCGATAATCCGAGGGAACATCGAGAAATACTTCGTAGCCAACATCCGGATTCTCCTCGTCAAAAAAGAAACAGTTTACCGGATTGATGTAAAGTTGTTCCTCATCCAGAAAAGAAGAACCTGCGTTTAACTCAGCCGCATAATATTGATAAGTAAGATGCACCATGCCTGCGCCTGCTGTATCGACACGCCAATTGTCCTTACTCGTCTTGAAAAACT
>JBILCQ010000292.1:0-3043 GCA_044353065.1 Flavobacteriales bacterium
TGAAAGCCAGAGTGTGTTTAATCGTTGAAGTTGCTTTTCCATGACTAAGTTTATAAACTATCTCTTCGTATGTAATCGTCGGGGATTTCAAATGGAAAGTCGTACGCTTTACCCGATGAAATCTTGGTTATCTCGTAATTCAAAATTTGTTTTGACATAGGATTCGTAATCGTCAAACGACAGCGAGAAGGATAAAATTGCTGTTCGTTGGGCTGGAAATCGGAGTAGGAGATTTCCAGTGTGCGCTGACGCAATAGATCGTTGAAAACAGAATTGACCAATCGAAAATGCGCTGCCTCAAACCAATAGCGCGATACTATCAAATCATCCGCATCATCACTTCTCTTCATTGTTTTCTGAAACCTTGGGTCTTCGGGGTTTACGCGAATGGTGTCATTCTCCAATTTGCGATCGTCGACACCTACAACACGTCTCACCTTTCGTCGGTATTTGGAAATGAGAAGATAATCGTCATCGTCTACCTCACTGCGAAATCTGCGCTCATCCTTTTCCAAGCCAATAGCATTCCCTACAAGCAGTTGTTGCAGCATTTCAAAATCGAACGCAGTTCCAATCAGTCTATTCACATCTTCAAATGTGCCGATGTAGTAAAACTTATTGTCGGGGATTTTGGATAGGTATTTCAAACTATCGGGAGTAATCATTACCCGAATCATTTCAATGCCAAGCGCAGGAGTAATCGAAACCCAAATAAGACTGTCCTTGCGCATACGAATCGTTGCTTTGAATCCGCTCGACTCTGATTCAGTGCCGAAATCAGCGTCTACCTTCATTCCCAGCCAATCGTAATCAAAACGCGATTCGTTGTATCGCTTGAGAACGAAACCCGCAGTTCTGTTTCGAACGGCCTTTTCTTTCGCCTGCTCCCGAGTTGATTTGCATGAAGACAACAGGAAGGAAAACACGATAATTGAAAACAACACGGCAGATGCACGCATCACGCTACGTGCATGCCTCTGCATGCGCGTGAGGGAAACATCTTCGATGGATATGCGAAAGTCTGCTTTCAATCGATGTATCGTCGTTGATTGATTTTCTCTGCCACTTTAGGTCCGGCGTCCGGTTTAGACGCTGCTTGCTCCCATTCGTTTACAGCATCATCGATCTTTCCAAGATGAAACAGAATGTCACCCATATGCTCATGCATATCGGCCGAAACTTCACCGTGCGCCATTGCCTTCTTCATCCATACGAGTGCGTCTTCATGTTTGCCCTGACGAAACAACACGTATGCATACGTGTCTTCAAATGATGCAATGCCCGGCTGTAGCTCATTGGAACGTGCCGAAAGATTCGCTGCGCTATCAAGCTTTGCTTTGCGCAGAGCCAAATAGTAAGCGAAGTTGTTCATCACAAACACATCCGAGGGATCAATGCGTAATGCCTCTTCGAAAGCTGCATCCGATTTTTCATACTGCTTCAATGAATGATACGATTCACCCAACGATGCATAAAATCGCTTGAGCAATACCGGGTTTTCAACCACTAATTCCTTTCCCATCACAAATGCATCAGTTGCCTTTGCATAATTTTTTTGATACTGCTGCGCAAGGCCGTTGAAATAATAGAACTCGGGTACTAGTGGATAAAGTTCCAATGCTTTGGGAGCGTCTTTGGAAAGTGCTTCATAATCGGAAAGCTCAGCTTCAAGCTCGAGCACTTGCCTCCAGATCAAACTCATGGTAGCACCCAATTCTACTGCTCGTTTATATTTCTGTAAGGCCTCCTTCAGCTTACCATCGCGCGCCAGGAAATCGCCAAACATGGCGTACCCTTTTGCATCAGCGGGATGCACTTGCTCTGTGAGTTCCAACAATGCATAGGCATCGGGCAATCGTTCAATGCGCTGCTGCGTGAGTGTGTAGTAGCGCATGAGGACCATTACTTTTTGATCTATCGGAACATCTGTTGTGGCAAAGGCCAACTTCAACTCTTCATACGAGCGCTTCTCATCACCCATCGTTGCATAATACTCTGACAATTGCCAGTGCACCTGCCCGTTGTTAGGGTCGGCCTTTACCATGTTTTGCAGCGCGGCAACAGCCTTTTCTTTCAAATTGTATCGCTGGTAAAATTGCGCAGCCATTCCCCAATAGCGCGGTTCTTCAGGGTATTGCTGTGCGAGACGTTCGAGCTCGAGCCCGGCCTTTTCGTAGTTTCTGATTTGCTCATACAGCAAGTGCTTTTGAACGCTTAATTCTTCATACACACCTGTTTTGCTTTCGAGCATATCATACGTTGCGATTGCATCTTGTGGCTTGTTCGCATAGAGCTGAGCATTGGCTAGCTCGTAAAGCATTTCGTAGTTATCGGGACTGAGGCGCACAACTTCGCGATAGGCCTTTATGGCAGAGTCGTACTTCGAAAGCGCGGCATAGGATTGCCCAAGCAACTGCTGATACCAAGCGTTCTGCGCGTCACCCTCCACACACACTTTAGCATGAGCCAGTGCTTCTGATGCGTTGTTGAGTTCATTCAATTCATACTTGCCAACTTCATAATGGACTGCGGCGCTGCTAGGATCAATCACCAGGCATTGCAAAAACAATTCGTGTGCTTTCGCTTTATTGTTCTTTGCCTTTTCAAGTTGGGCCTGAAAGAAAACTTGTTGAAACTTGGCATCTACTGTTGGTCTCAACTGCTCGGGCTCAATTTCGCCTGATTCGTTCTTGCGTGAAGCTCCTGCATCTTTCTTGGGTTTGCAGCTGCTCAGAAGCAATAGAAAGCAAAGAGAATATGTGAGAAGTCGAATCAATGATTAGTCTTTTATTACCGAGTAATCGCCCAAACTCAAATCGGTTGGTTTGATAGTAAGTCGCGCGTGTGTGCCAATCATGGAGTTGCCAAGATTTGCATGATGAATATGCGCTGATGGAAGAACTATACTGTTCTTGATCACTGAACCTTCCACCACACAACCTTCTCCCAGCGAAACACCGGGACCCACAACACTATTCTTGATCACGGCGCCCGCACCAACATAGCACGGTTTTATGATGACACTGTTTTCAATTTTTGCATC
>JBILCQ010000293.1:0-3033 GCA_044353065.1 Flavobacteriales bacterium
GGCAACAACTATGATTTACCATATATAAATAGTGAACCCGTTGAGGATTTGCGAATACAAAAAGCGGGCAAACGGGCAATTGCTATTATGGGCTTGATACCAATTAATCTTCCGGCCATATTAGATGCGGGAGATACAACAAAGAATGATTTGGATAATCGATTACCGGAGTATGTTTTTCCGAATCTTCGTTTTTACAGACGTGATAGAGTGGTGTCAACAATTGGGATAGTCTATGCCCAAACTTCAAAGAACTATCGTGGTGATGTTCTTCAAGGCACTGTTCCTGTTACCGGTGACCCTGAATCATACCTTGAGCGTCTTAGAAAGCGCAAATTTGCTTTGCGATTCGCAAATGACAGGCACTTCAAGTCAATACGTTTCCGTCGGTTTGATTTGGATCCATATTGGGGTTTAGCAGGTTCCCTCGGCGTCTCTCGCGTTGTGGCGGAAGATAATCAAACATATGTTGGTGGGGACTTCTCAAATTATAAGAAAACGTCTAATTACTTGACGTTTGGCTTGGATGGATACTTTGGCTGTAATATGATGTTCGAACGCTTCTCAGTTGGTTTGGAAATTATTGCATTGGGAGCCGATTTCCAAAAGGGTGCAGGTGTTAGTAAGGTTGAAGAGAGTACACAGTTCGGCGGTACTTCAGTAAATCGCGAGTATTACACGAGTGAGGATTGGCAGTCAGGAACTGAATTTAGCGAATTAAAGATTGGAGAAAATCAAGTTTCAATGTACAAGGGTATTCGAGGTATTTTCTGTTTCTATTTCGACTGATTTCAATGAAGTTAGTTAGTGTTGCACTTATTTTGTCTTTCATTGGAATAGCTTCCTGTAGAAAGAATGAGTTGGAACAAACGTACATTACCTTTTCACCTTCTGGAGATGTCATCTTCGTAGATCAGGATACGCTGCAAGTGAATTTAAAATTGTTCGCAACGAATGGTGTTGGTTCGCTAGAAGTCTTTCTTTGGTCTACTTCAATATCGGAGCGTAATGTGGTTTCTACCGCCTATAGCGGTTCACAGGTGCTGACAACTGACATTACTCTCAATTTCACACCGCTTTTTCCTCGAAGTACATCAGTTTATGCCAAGTATATCTTGACCGATATGCAAGGCCAAAGCGTAAGTTATTTAAAGCGATATGACTTGTCGGAAGAGGTGTCGGAAGAAGTATCACTGGACCTTTATTCCAATCGCGAATTTTATTCCAGGGATAATTTGCTTTTTACTGCCTTCTCGCTGGTTGATGCGGAAGCATTGACTCCCGACGATCTTAATGTGTCTCAGCAGGACCTCGCTGAATTCAGTAATGACACGTTGGTAAATCCATACGCGTTGTCCTATCGTTGGTATTCACCTTCCGGTTGTGGAATAGTCAAAGCCTCCAATTTGAACTTTAATACAGCAACGAGGGATGTGTTGGATGTAACTTATAATGCAAGTGTTCCGCTTCAATATACCGACTCGTTGATAGCAGGCGATCTTTACATATTTCAGAAAACGCTCGACTCGATTCCTCAGTATTATTTGTTGCAGGTTGTTGATTTTCGAAGTGGCACTCTACCCGGTCGGTATATCTTTAATCTAAAGAAATAAGTCTTACTGCGCGTTATTGTTTTCTTATTGATTCGCTTTCCAGTTTTGGTCTCGACTTGTCTTTAATGGACTAACTTCAAGGAGGCATAGTCGAATGAATTATCGCTAAGGCTCAAAGTCCGCCACGAAAAATCTGTGCTTTTTAAGGGCCTCTGCAGCTAACACTAAAAAAAAGGGACGCACATCAGTGCGCCCCTACAATCCTATATTCCTATATTCCTATATTCCTATTATCCTTCCACAATCTCCACCTTCGTCATCTTATCACCCTGACGAATTTGATCAATCACATCCAACCCTTCTACCACGCGGCCGAAACACGTATGGTTGCGGTCTAGGTGGGCAGTGTTGTTGCGTGAGTGGCAAATGAAAAATTGTGATCCGCCGGTGTTGCGACCTGCGTGTGCCATGCTCAATACGCCGCGATCATGATACTGATTACCGCCATCCAATTCGCATGGAATTTTGTAGCCCGGACCGCCGGTGCCAATGCCACTTGGGCATCCGCCCTGAATCACGAAGTCAGGAATGACACGGTGAAACGTGAGTCCGTCGTAAAAACCGCTCTCAGCGAGTTTGATAAAGTTGGCTACGGTGCCGGGCGCATCGTTGTGGTAAAACTCCACGGTCATGTCGCCTTTTTCGGTATGGATGATTGCTTTTTTCATGGGGCGAAAATAGTCAGCGTCTTAGCGCACTCTGCGACTTTGCGGTTAAAATTTTACCGCAGAGGCGCAGAGAACGCGAAGTTTATCAATTGCGCGATTACAGCTTGCGCACGGCGGCCTTGAACTGGCGTCCGCGGTCTTCGTAGTTTTCGAAGAGGTCGAACGATGCACATGCAGGTGAAAGCAACACGGTGTCGCCTTCGCGTGAAAGGTCGTACGATACACGCACAGCTTGATCGGCAGTCTGTACATCGACAATCTGAGCTACCACGCCTGCGAATGCCTTGCGAATCTTCGCGCTGTCTTTAGTAAGGCATACGATGGCCTTCACTTTGCCTTGCACGAGATCCAAAAGGTCTGCGTAGTTGTTTCCTTTGTCCTGGCCGCCTGCAATCCAAACGGTGGGTGTTTTCATGCTCTCGAGCGCATACCACGTAGAGTTCACGTTGGTGGCTTTGCTGTCGTTGATGAAGGTTACTCCATGCACCTTCGAAACAAACTCGAGGCGGTGCTCTACGTTCTCGAAGTTCTCGAGGCTTTCACGCACCGTTTCCTTGCGTAGTTCGAAGATCATTGAAGCCACACCGGCAGCCATGCTGTTGGCGAGGTTGTGCTTTCCTTGCAGGGCAAGTTCAGTCATTTTCATAGTTAGCGTATTGTATTGGTTGATATGGATGATAAGTTGATCGTTGTTGACATAAGCGCCGCGCTCGCCAAAGGGTAGCTTGTCGCTGATGGTGTAGGGAAAAAGC
>JBILCQ010000058.1:0-10460 GCA_044353065.1 Flavobacteriales bacterium
AGCTGTTGCCGCTTGAACAACAACTGGCTCTTGCTTCACAGACGGGGCTGCTACAGGAGCTTTTCCTCGTGTTGCGATGTAGTTCAGTATATCGCTTTTGGTAACACGCCCACCTTGGCCTGAGCCTGTTATTGCATCCAATTCCGATTGGCTAATGCCCTCGGTTTTAGCGATACTCTTTACGAGAGGAGAATAAAAACGATCATCACTACTTGATACCGTTACAGAAGAAACCAGTGGTGAAGCAATCGAAGCTGCAGCTACCGCTTCTGCTTTGGGAGTGCTCGGTGCAGGGGTTGCAGCCGGAGCAGGCGCAGAGGCATTTGCTCCGATTCCAATGAGTGCAATAGGTTGCCCAACTGCTACAACATCTCCTTCCTTCACCAGGCATTTCAACAAAACTCCGTCTTCGGGTGCCGGCACTTCACTATCAACTTTGTCGGTAGCTATTTCAATGATTGGCTCATCAGCAGTGATGGCATCACCTTCCTTTTTTACCCATTTAATGATGGTAGCTTCTGCTACGCTTTCACCCATTTTTGGGAGGAGAAGTTCTATCTGGGACATTTACAGACGGATTCGTTGTTATTCGGGTGCAAATGTAGTCGGTTTGCGTATTAATGAGCGGCTTTTTTATTTAAACGCAGGCGCACAGAGCACCCAAAATAATTTGGACTTCGGCCTCTGCTTAACCCTCGCGCATTACTGCTTTACCAATCTCACTACCTGCGACTCACCTCCAATTATGTGAAGCATGTAAATACCGACCGGCAGATCATTCATGTCAGCATTTAAGCGACCATTAAGATCGGGCAGTGTCGCCGAATAGGTTTGAATCAAGCGACCATCGGCTGTCATAAGACTCGCGTTCAGGCGTGTATCGGCTTCAAACACACCATTGACGGCAATGTCGAAACGATCTTCAAATGGATTCGGATAAACAACAAACTGTGCAAGAACAGGAGTTGCAAGAGAAATCGTCTCCGCTCCCTGATTCACCGTTCCGGTTCCGGAAACATTCGAGATGCCTTCAATTGACTGGATGTTGAGTGTTCCGTGAACAAACAAATGTGCACCCTCCTCCAATTGAATGTGATTTACTTCTGCCTCGCCTACGATGGCCGGCTGCGGAAACGCATTGGCTTCAATCACCACGCGCGAAGTGTCGGTAGGCACTTTTCCTTCTTCCCAATTGTAGGGATCATTCCAATCAGATGAACCGCCATTGCCGGTCCATATGGATGCCGCACCACCTGCCGAGGCAGCATTCGCATTGGTAATCACCGCAGGGGCCTCATAAGAAACGTTTACCCAACATCGCTGCGAAGGATTCGTTGCAGAGTTATTCCGCACACGAATCGTAATCCAGCCGGTAAAATTGGGCGTATAATTTCTCGTTAGCGTTCCGGTTCCCGAGCGTGAAGACAACAATGATCCGGCAGCGTTATATAGTCCGACATACAGACTTTTGGTTGCGTTCTCAGGAAATACAGTGTACGTGACAACCTTTCCAGACTGAACATAAATTTTACCTGCCGTTCTAAAATTAGTAGAGTTAGCCGGCATTGCACCACCCTGACCGAGCGAACTAACATGACTATCGCCTAAGTCGTTGGCCATTTCCCATTCTTGCGTGGTGCGAACATTACGTTGGGGCGAATATGTGATGGCATCTAAACCAACACGACCCCATACGCTGTAGCCTCTTCTGCCAGCAGGATTAAGGGTTGGGTCAACCGGGGGTGTCTTAATGCTTGCATATCCATTGGCATCGACGGTGACAGTAGCTGTACCATTAGCACCTGAGTAATCCTTGAGTACCGTTCCGGCCGGGAAGCCGGTGTATACAATTGCTGTCTGCCAGTTCGACCAATTATCGGTCACCCCCACAATGGCCCTTCCGGCGCGCGCTATCACCAAGTAATCCGCATCTGCATAAGGAACCTGATAAGGCCCTGATTTAAAATCGAGCGCCTGGTGGCACCACAATAAGTTTACTAAATCAGAACGAGCGGGAAGACTGGTCGACGATTTCGGATCGTGAGTCCAACGATTTCCATTGTAACCAATATCGAAGAGATCCTCAAAGAAAAGTTGTGGATTGCCGTCCATTGCCATCATTACCGCATACGCTGCGGAAAGTCGAGGTTCGTTCGGTTCGATGTGGGCCGATAACTCGGAACCACTATTCCAACCTGTGTAATTGCCCGAACTACTTAACTGAGGACGGAACGTATCGTGATTGTTTACAAAGGGAACTGTGCGGTGAACATAAGTGTTCGAAGCCGCGTAGAAGTGAACTCGTTCATTTTGCTGTGCTCCAGGTAAGCTCGCCATATTGAAATTACCCATGCCATAGACCATTCCATACAAACCTCCGGAATTGTCGAATGCCCGCAAGCCAAAATCAAACGTACCCATCATTTTATCGCTGCTCGGAGCCGCAATCGTATTGACGTAATTATCCAAATCATTTTTACTTCCTACCCATTCGCCCACATTGAACATCGCTTCGCCACCGCGACACCAGGTTGGCAAAATGTATTTAACATTATAACTCAAATCCTCTTGAACGTAAGTCGGAAAGTGCTTCACGGCATCCCATCGAAAGCCATCAACTGACGTTTGCTTTTTCAACCACATGAGCCAGTTGCGCGCACCATCGCGCATATAGTTGGAAGATTGCACAGGATTAAATCCAACTACATTGGAGCTCTGGCCAAAAGCATTGCTTTCATAGCTTACGTCCGGGCCAAAATAGGAGGTACATATATCTCCGGTTGTGCAATTGTTGTATTGGTTGGGATAGAAGTTCGTATAGTTCTTAGCCCAGCGTCCGCTTCTGTTCCAATAGTTAGTCTGACCTTCGTCTGCTGCAGGAGTTGCGTAAGAAACATAGCGGAAATTTTTGTACCCGCTTTCTGTAACCATGGAAAGTGTTGCCGGATCTTGACCTCCACTTCCAAAGGAACTACCTGCATCGTTTATGTGATTGAGAACTACATCCTGAATCACTTCGATACCATTGGCATGCATTACGGCAATCATGCGAAGAAGCTCATCCTTTGTTCCCAAACGCGTGCGCGTATTGCCCTTCTGCCATTTATCTCCGAGATCATAATGATCGAACGGAGCATACCCTACGTATCCTGAACTACGATTCTTAGAACTGGGCGGAATCCAAACTGCATCAATGCCCATGGACTTTAATCGCGGGGCCAGTTCCGTTAAATAGTTTGCCCAACGCTCATGATAGTTGTTGTTATAATAATCCCACCAAAATGCCTGAAGCACGGTTTTTTTGACGGTGGTTTGCGCATTGGACGAGGAGAGTCCAAGTATAACACAAGCGAAAAGTAGTAAAGCTGTTTTCATGGTTTGGTCGGTTATTCAGGAGCAACCTAAGTGTAATTCTTACACCTTGTTAAAATCCTCACCGGTAAATTATGAACCGAGTAAGGAAAAATTAGAGGCGATAATTCGAAGGTCGTTTGCGACTCGATAATCCTTCGCATAGAGCACATCCATCTTGCGCCGATAAGCACCATCATCGGATCGCGTAGTGGCGAGCACACCCCGCTTCAGTTTTGGTAATTGCTCCTGCTCGATTGCATTCGATGAGTAGCCCACCCATGTGTATTTACCAATCAGTGCTAAAAGGGCATTGGGCAATAGCTTCATCGGTCGTTTCTGGATAAATATAAGAAGTGGGGATAAGAGCATGACCAAGAGAGCAACTGCCACATCCAATATCCGCTTATTCCTGCGATTCCCAACAAGTTGAACAGAATTAACGTCCATCATGCTTCCGTCAAGCGTAGACTCGATACTTCCCGATCCGATGATATAAAGACTTTCAGGCGGAGCAATTTTAAACTCAACTCGCTTATCGCTGACACCACTCATCGATGCAATTATTTCCGATGAAGTGATATCGCGTGCGCAATAGATGACCTGTTGTATTTGATGAACCCTGATGATTTCCTCGAGATTTGCGAGAGATAGGCCTGGCATTTTACCATTGGGATCAACGCTTGGATCAATGCTCAATGCATAGAGAGGTGACCGTTGTATTTGCTCAAGCATTTGCTTTACTCTATTCACCTCTTGACTACCTCCAACGATAACGATACTTTGATTGACCTTATCCGTCCAGCCTGCGCCATTATTAAAAAGAAGATTCCAGATGGCGCGATTGAAAACAAAAACGAACAGGGCCGCCATCATGGTGAGTAGAATGAGCGCTCGCGAAAAGCGCAAATCTTCGGGCAATAGAGAATAAGCAATTAAAATAAACGCCGTACCGATGAGCACAGGTCTAAACGCTCGCAAAGGTCTGATCGGCTTGTCATATCCCCCGGCAAGCCACACGGAAAGAATCCAAACAGCGATATAGCTCATAAAGGCAGGCATCACCAACTCGGCATCATACACCTTATTCTGTGATTCTGCATATACGTTTTTAATCGCAACCATGAAAAAATACAGAAGGACCGCATCGGCGATAGGAAGACTAATTCTTTTCGTAAATCGACTAAGAATTGCAAAGAAAGCCCTCGTCCAAATTGCCATACGAATAATGGCCGAATAGGTCGCAGCATGCTTTTGCGAAAAATGCTTACGAGCAAAAATGGCCATGGCATTGTAGAAAACAAACACATAGTTCAGACTACCCTTCTTGGTGCTTTCTCCTTTGTAATGAATGATGCGCGTTCCCGGGTAGTAGTAATTCTTCCAACCGCCTTGAATAATTCGCCACGACAAATCAACGTCTTCACCATACATGAAAAACTCCTCATCGAGCAGACCTACCTTGTCGAGCGCTTTTTTACGCATGAGCATGAATGCCCCGGAAAGAACCTCAATTTGATGCACCTCATCATTACTCAAATGACCCAGGTGATATCGATTAAATCGACCGGAACGAGGGAATAAACGAGAGATACCGAATATCTTGTAGAACGAAGTTTCCGGCGAAGGCAGCCCGCGTTTCGACTCCGGAAGAAAGACACCTTTACCGTCAACCATCTTCACTCCCAAACCACCGGCATCGGAATGCTCGTCCATGAATGCAATCACCTTTCGAAACGTATCCTCTTCAACAACTGTGTCGGGGTTGAGCAACAACACATATTCGCCGGCAGCCACGCGCATTGCTTGGTTATTGGCCTTCGAAAAGCCAACGTTCTCCTTATTCGCAATGCACTTCACCCACGAAAAGCGACTGTAAATCATCGCTACCGAACCGTCTACCGAATTATTGTCAACGACATAAACCTCCGCGTCGATTCCGGCAATGGCCTTCTCAACAGAAAGCAAACATTGCTCAAGAAAATAACGGACGTTGTAATTAACTATGACTACGGTGAGCTTCATTAGGCAACTGCCAAAATTACAAACGACTACTCACAAGTCTACGATTTTAGACCGGCATTTCAAACCCTAACGTTTAAGTGTGACTTCATAGGGAGTGCGCAGCATGATACTTCTTCCCAGCGTTACCTCGTCCGTATACTCAAGTTCGCCACCTACAGCCACACCGCGCGCGATAGACGATATCTTCACATTATGCGAACTCAACTTGCGAAATAAATAGAAGGCCGTTGTCTCACCTTCCATGGTTGCATTCAGAGCTAAGATCACTTCGGTAATTTCAGCAGAAGCTACACGCTCCAGCAAGGGCTCAATGAATAGATCAGATGGACCAATTCCATCCATAGGAGAAATTATTCCACCAAGCACATGATACTTTCCTTGAAATTGTCCCGTGCCTTCGATGGCCATCACATCGCGAATGTCGCCCACCACACAAACCGTTTTGCTATCTCTAAAAGGCGAGGAGCATATGGTGCAAAGTTCTGTGTCCGATAAATTGTTGCATTGCTTACACCAACGTGTATTGGCGTGCAAATCGGTGAGGGAATTAGCGAACCGCTCAATGTCCTCGGGTTTGCGTTTCAACAACGCCAACACCAGTCGCAGAGCGGTCTTTCGACCAATTCCCGGCAAGGTGCTCACCTGATCAACAGCGTTTTCAATATAGCGCGAAGGAATATTCACGTGGCTAAAATAGTCCATACACAAGGGAAGTTTCAAGCAAGGAGGTTGTTAAGAAAATATCCATCTCGAGCCCGAATCTGCGAAGCATTGAGCAGATATTCGTTGCATGTCGCCGATGATTATTTTGAGCGTGCTGCTCGTGTACTTTGCAGTGCTATTTGTCATCTCGCTGCGCACTTCGCGCAATGCGAGTAACCAGAGTTTCTTTCAAGCCAATAAATCAGCGCCTTGGTTTTTGGTGGCGTTTGGCATGGTGGGCACCTCGCTTTCCGGGGTCACTTTTATATCTGTGCCCGGCACAGTGGGCGCCTCTCACTTTCACTACTTCCAAGTAGTAATCGGATACTTCATCGGCTATTTTGCAGTGGCCTTCATTCTGCTTCCACTCTATTACAAGCACAACCTTACTTCCATTTACACCTACCTGCAACATCGCTTCGGCATGCAGGCCTACAAAACCGGAGCAACGCTGTTTATTGTTTCGCGCACGCTTGGAGCCACATTACGACTTTACCTGGTGATTAATGTTCTGCAGCTTTTTGTGCTCGATGCCATGGGCATTCCGTTCACAGTTACTGCCGTTGCCATCTTACTGATGATCCTTCTTTACACTTACAAGGGAGGTGTAAAAACCATCGTTTGGACCGACACGCTACAAACGTTTTTCATGTTATTGGCATTGGTGGTATGTGTAGTTTACATCCTGCATGACATGAACCTTGGACTAACGGATGCCATGCGCCAACTGAGCGATGCGGGTTACACCACCTTGTTCAATTTCGATGTGAACGACAAGCGATTTTTCCTAAAGCAGATTATCGGTGGAGCGTTTATTACCATTAGTATGACCGGTCTTGATCAGGAGATGATGCAGAAAAACATCAGCGTAAAAAACGTTGGAGATTCCCAGAAAAACATGATGACGTTCAGTGCCATCATGGTAGTGGTGAACTTCATCTTTTTGTTTTTGGGGGGTATGCTCTATCTCTATGCGAGCAGCAAAGGCATCGATGTAAAAGGCGACGATCTCTTCCCTACCCTTGCCATGCAGCATTTGCCTGGAATCATCGGTCTTATATTCATCATTGGACTTATCAGTGCGCTTTTCCCATCTGCCGATGGTGCCATCACTGCACTCACCGCGTCGTTCTGCATTGACGTGTTGGGAATGAATAGAGATGAAAGGAAAACAGAGGAGCAGCGCAGTGTGATTCGCAAGAAAGTACACCTCGCCTTCGCCGGTTTGTTCTTACTGATGGTCCTTTATTTCAAAGTACAGAACAACAAAGAAATTGTGACCATACTGCTCGATATTGCTGGCTACACCTATGGACCATTACTCGGACTTTTTGCTTTCGGCGTATTCACCAAACACGCAATTCATGACAATAGAGCTGCACTGGTTTGTTTGGTTGCACCAACGTTGGCATTCATTCTCGATAAAACGAGTATGCATTGGTTGCAAGGTTATAAGTTCGGAATTGAGATGCTGGCGATTAATGGGATGCTGACGTTTGTGGGGTTGTGGTTGATTAGAAGAGTGACGGTTGAAGGTTGAAAGTTACAAGTTGAAGGCTCTGAGACGCTTAGAGATTTCATTTGCGTTTCAGAACCTTCAACTTGTAACTTTCAACCTTCAACTTTTAGCCGAGCAACTCCCCCAACTCCAGCCAGCGCATGCTTTTCGTGTCGAGTTCATTCACTACCTTACCCAAACGCTCGGTTACCTTCAAAAGTGCCTCATGATCGGTGCCTGCATCAGCGAGTTGTTTCTCTAGTTCGGCCTTTTCTTTTTCGAGTTGTGGAATTTCCTTTTCTAATTGATCGTACTCGAACTTGTCTTTGAAAGATAGTTTTGTCTTGGAAGCTTCGGCCTTTGCTTCTGCTTTCACTTCGGCCTGCTTTTCTTCCTTGCGCACACCGGCTCGTCGCAATGCTTCTTGCTCTTCCCAACGACGGTAGGTATCATAGTTCCCCAAGATATCTTTTACATCGCCTTCTCCATTCAAAACGAAAATGTGATCGACCAGTTTATCCAAGAAGTACCGGTCGTGACTCACGATAACCATACAACCCGGATAATAGAGCAGGTATTCTTCCAACGCTGCGAGCGTGAATACATCCAAATCGTTAGTCGGCTCATCGAGAATGAGGAAGTTGGGATTCTTCATGAGTACCAGGAGCAACTGCAATCGCTTGCGCTCGCCTCCGCTAAGTTTCTCGACATACGTGCTGTGCTGCGATCGCGGAAACATGAAACGCTCGAGCATTTGAGATGCTGTGATCGTCTTACCTCGAGTGAGCGGAATAAAATCTGCTACTTCACGCACGCATTCGAGCAGTCGCTGACCCTCCTTCAGTGGCATTCCTTGCTGATTGTAGTAGCCAAACACAACCGTATCGCCGACTACTACTTTACCGCCATCGGGTTCGAGCTGCTTCGTAAGCATGTTCAGAAACGTCGTCTTGCCCGTTCCATTGCGGCCTACAATACCTATCTTCTCTTTGTTCTTAAAAACGTAATCGAAGCCATTCATCACGACTGTGTTTCCGAATGACTTCTTGACCTTGTGAAACTCGACAATCTTGCTACCCATGCGGCTCATGTTGATTTCGAGTTCGAGCGCATTGGGATCATCGTTGCGCACCAAGCTTTCCTTCAGTTCATAGAAGCTATCCATGCGCGACTTACTCTTCACAGTGCGCGCGCGCGGCATGCGTCGTGCCCATTCCAACTCCTTTTTATAAAGCTGCTCTGCTTTATCACGCACTACACTTTCAAGTTGTTCGCGCTCTGCTTTCTTTTCGAGGTAGTAGGAGAAATTACCCTTGTATCGATAGATGGTTTTGTTTTCCATCTCCAGAATTTCATCCGTAATATTTTCTAGAAAATATCGATCGTGCGTAATCATGAAAATCGTCATGTTCGACTGAGACAGGAACTGCTCCAACCATTCAATCATTTCCAAATCGAGGTGGTTGGTCGGCTCATCGAGCAACACCAAATCAGGTTCTTCAATAAGGACCTTCGCCAGCGCAATACGTCGCTTTTGACCACCGCTCAAAGAACCGACTTTTCTATCGAGATCATGGATGTCGAGTTTGCCCAATACCTCGCGTGCACGGGCTTCATAATCCCATGCCTGGTTGCGGTCCATAGCATCGTGCGCACGCTCCAGTTCTTTTTCATCGCCTGAGTTTACGGCCTTTTCATAATCGGCTATGGCCTTCGTTTTCGAGCTATCGGCAGAAAAGATATTTTCGAGAATCGTCGTATCGTTGTTGAGCCCATGCTCCTGAGCAAGAAAACCAAGGCGCACTTCTTTATTGTAGGTAACTAATCCGCTGTCGGGCGAATCCAGCCCTGCCAGTATGCGAAAGAGTGAACTCTTACCTGCACCGTTGCGAGCCACAAGTGCAATCTTCTGCCCCTTCTCAATGCCGAACGTAAGGTTTTCGAACAGCACATGAATGCCATACGACTTGGAAACATTTTCGACCGAGAGATAATTCATAGCAGTTACAAATGGGGGCGCAAATATCGGTTGTTTCACAGGTTTAGATGGAGCGTCCCGTTATATTCGCTCAATGAATATCGCTTGGCAGATAATCCCTTGGGGCGAATTATCCACGGAACAACTCTACGCAATTCTCGCCCTGCGTGCGGAAGTGTTTGTGGTTGAACAAAACTGCCCGTATCAGGATGTGGATGGAAAAGACCTGAAGAGCTTGCACGTAATTGGTCATGCTCCTGATGGCTCTTTGATTGCTTATGCGCGATTGGTTACTCCGGGTATTTCTTACGAAGAGTGGTCGATTGGACGTGTGGTTACCTCTCCTCGACTGCGTCGCACCGGAACAGGTGAAAAGTTGATGCATACTTGCATGGACTATTTCATGGAGCATCGTGTTTTTTCCGTTCGTATTTCCGCTCAATCCTATCTTCACGATTTCTACGCCAAATTTGGGTTTGTCCGCGTGAGCGAAGAATACCTGGAAGACGACATACCCCATATGGAAATGCTCTACTCACAATCATAAAAAGTATGCATACGGAAATTGAAAAACGCTGGAAGAAGCTCGAAGAATCGAAGCGAATGATGGAAGAAACAATCGCAGAAAAAACCTGCGACGCGCACCTTCAACTCAAAGATAGCTGGAGTATTGCTCAAGTAGTGGAGCATTTACTTTCTTCGGAAGTAGGTACACTTGGCTATATGAAAAAGAAGAGTTCCGGAGGATGGGATGCACTCGAAGACGCCACGGTGGAGCATCATGAAAAGAGCGCGGCAATCAATGCGCGTTTGGAAAGTGACGAACGCTACAAAGCACCTGATGTGCTGCCTGAGCCGGGCAATACAACTTCGTTAGAAGAGCTGCTAACAAGATGGAATTTACTT
>JBILCQ010000295.1:0-3024 GCA_044353065.1 Flavobacteriales bacterium
CTGTTTTGTTTCCTGGTGAAGGTCGAGCGGAGCAAGAATTTTTCGGATGTGTGCGCTGCGCTTCGTTTCTTCTTGTACGATGATGAACGGTACGTTGCCTTCCGAAACAACGCGAAGTGCGTTTGACCCAACAATGAATTGCATGCCTTTTAAGCCATGCGTTCCCATCACTATGAGTTCTGAGTTTTCGCGTTCAGCCGCGTCTGGAATGTCCTCGAAGATGTTGCCTACAGCTGTGACTGTCCCAACCGATCCCACACCCAGTTGAGCCGCCTGATTTTTCATTTGCGCCTCGGCATCGGCGCGTTCGTTTTCCTTATCCACAATGTGCAGTAAGTGCACTTCGCTCTTGGTGTGTTTTGCGAGTTCGCTTGCATAACGAATAGCCACTTCCGAAACGGAGGTGAAGTCGGTGGGGACGATGATTTTGCTCATGAAACAAATATAAGGGCGAATGATGAGTGGCAAGTTGCGAATGGCGAGGCTTCACTGGTGTGCTTAAGAAAGTACGAAGTACAAATTACAAACTACGAAGTACCGAAAGGGCGCTACTTTATGTTGGCGGCGTTTGTGCGATGCTGTTTGGGCTTGTTTGAGGCGAACAACCCATCCCCTAACCCCTTCCCAGAGGGAAGGGGAATGCCCTTCTCGCAAATCAGCAGAGTTGCAAGCTAATGGTTCAAGATTGTTAATTTGAAATGCCAATCCTTCACGAGAAGGTTCTCCCCTTCCTTTTGGGAAGGGGCCGGGGGATGGGTTCTATGCCCACCTCCGCACCTCCACCTCCGCACACTTGCTCTCCACCAAAAGCAGAGGAATTCCGGTACTTCGTACTTCGTAATTTGTACTTTCTCTGGTGAATAGTGAAACAGCAGCACATTTCCCTCACCCCTCACCCCTCACCCCTTTTCCGATTACCCCTTTTCCTCTCTATCTTCGCTTATGTAAAAAAACACCACTCATGACCTTCAAACACTTCCTTCTTGCCTCGTGTGCACTTGTAATCTCCGCAACTGCCGCCACCGCACAAATACCCAGCTATGTGCCCACCGACGGCCTAGTAGGCTGGTGGCCGTTCAATGGCAATGCGAATGATGAAAGTGGGAATGGGAATGATGGTGTGGTGAATGGGGCGACGTTGACAAGTGATCGATTCGGTAATCCTAATACTGCACAGTCTTTTTCCCCTAACTCTTACATCGAAGTTTTAGATACTACACAATTTAATTTCGCTGAACAGAATCAAATGTCTATCTCTTTCTGGATGAAAGCAACTTCTGCCAATAATCCAAGTTCACAGGTTCGTATTCCAATTTCAAAACAAACAGGTGCAGGGTCTTTTCAATTAGGTTGGAATAATTATATCGAAGATACTGGAGGAAATTTGGGAATGGTTGTGAAAAATGGTACAACAGGAATTCAAGGCTATTATTTCATATCTAATCTTGGATACCTTGATGGTAGTTGGCATCTTTTTTCGACTACCTTTAATAATGGTTTATGTTCGATTTATATGGACAATGTATTACTAAATACAAGCACGACATCGGGTGTTATTATAGGCAATAATTCCGGAAATTTGAGGTTTGGTCAGGTTGCATGGTCTTCTATTGCATCTTTTTCAGGTCAATTGGATGACATCGCCATCTACAACCGCGCCCTCACCCCACAAGAAATTCAAAACCTTTACAACAGTTCAACCGAAACAGTCGACACCGGCGATGGCGCTGCTCCGCTTCCCCAGGGCATTCCGTACCAAGCCGCAGCGCGCGATGCGCAAGGGCAGTCGCTTGTGAACGCGGCGGTAAACGTGCGCTTCACGTTGCATGAAGGTGCGGCGGATGGTGCAGCGTCGTATGCAGAGACACATGCGCTCACCACCAACAACGTCGGGTTATTCAATACGGTATTCGGCAATGGCACTCCCGAGCAAAGCGCATTCGATAGCATCAACTGGGCTGCTACTACGAAGTTTTTACAGGTGGAAATTGATTTAGGAGAAGGCTATGTCGACATGGGCACCACGCAATTGCT
Source organism: Flavobacteriales bacterium (assembly GCA_044353065.1). GTDB lineage: Bacteria > Bacteroidota > Bacteroidia > Flavobacteriales_D > Sanyastnellaceae > JAIBBG01. Next base: position 2,035 of record JBILCQ010000295.1, read on the forward strand.
TTCCGTTCCGTATGCACTGCGCAGCGATGAAGCCGCGCGTGTGAAAAATGCTGGTCTTCCCATTTTCAACGATAACGCTGCCGCTCTTGCAGGTGGGCTTGTGGCGGGCGAGATGTACAGGACGGCTGCAGGGGTGCTGATGATAGTGTATTGATTAAGTGACTAATGACTAGTGACGAATGACTAATGTGATGGCGCTCCCATTAGTCATTCGTCACTAATCATTACTCACTATTTAAATGTTCGGGAAATTCGGCGGCAGCTTCGTATTGCGAAGTGTTTCATTTGCCTCTTCTAATTTTTTCGGAAACAACACGATGTTGGTGTATTTGTCTAACGCCGGATCGTAGGTCGCTTTTGCATTTTTGAGCTCGTCAAAGAAAGTTTTTTCGTCCATTGAATCGGATATTTATGTGTGAAAGTTAAGATTTTTCTTTCGTCGGAAAACAAGAAATGCCCAATAGTTTTTTCCCGGATTGAATTCTTCCCAATGATGCTGAGTTTTAGCCAGAATGTGAAATTCGGATATTGCTCGTTCTCTATAACGTGCTATGCCCATTTGATATAGTCGGGTTCGGCTCAGCGTGCTGCCCTTTGCGTAAATCCAAGCGTTTGGATTGCGCACGGTGAACATAATTACCGCCGAAACAATCGTGGCCAATACAATCTCATGATCTCCATTGTTGGATCTCCTGCGGTCATCCATTTCGCCGTTTGTAGGATTCAAATCACCGAAACTTAAGTTATAAAGGTTGGGAGTTTCTGTGAGATGAAACTGAATGATCTTGGCAATCGTTCCTTGTGGACCGTGACTGAAAAACTCGAAGGTTGTTGCTGCAGCATTCGCGGTTAGTGGATAGGAAGATAGCTTCATTTTTTGCGTGTCCCTCTTAAAAGGGATTGGCAAAACTCATGGACATTGACAGAATAAAAAACCTATAAAATATTCTTGTTATGCCGGGGGGAGTGGCGTGGTGCGAGTGACGAATG
>JBILCQ010000294.1:0-3024 GCA_044353065.1 Flavobacteriales bacterium
AATTGAACAACGCCGGGCAAGAACTGACGCAGGAATTTCTCCCCGTTCCAATTCAATATGACCACTGCGACGCGTTTCATTCAATCAATGCGGACTATACCACAAGTTTTCTATTTCGTCGCGGCTGTTGGTGTCGTTTCGGTTGTTGGCATTTCGTATAGACGAATCACCCATATTCAAAGCCGTTGGTCGCGAGCGCACCATCTCCTTCCAGTTAAAGTTCTTCGTCTCTTCTGGCACATCGCTATGCAACAAGTCCATATCGCCCATCAAGGTAGTATCGTAAAACAGGAATCGGCGATTGTGTAAGTTGTTATCGGTTGAATAGTAGTGCCAGATTTCGAAGGGCCAATAATCGACTTCGTTGTTGCGCACAATACGCGTATTGGGAGCGCCATATTGAAGATAAACGCGACCTCTGTCGGTTTGCCAACCCTTCTTGATGCGCGTTTCGAAATTGTCTTTCACCACCTTAATGCTTTTGGAGTATTGCAACCAAGCGGCTTCCGGGTTTTCCGGATTTCGCTTCCACCAGAATGAATAGAGGAAGCTTTGCATCGTAAGCAAATCGGCATTGGGAATTTGGCGGTCGATAGCGTCACGATCGACATCCTTGGCAATCGGAATGTGATAGAACAAAATATCACGAAGAGAATCAGCATCGGTAAAACGCGATGCAAATGACATTGAAACTTGTGCTGCGCTTACTTCCTCAGCTGATAATGTTGGGCTTGGCAACTCTGCAATTTTGTTGCGGGCAAATTCGCGTTCGCGCAATGCGACCAGATTGTTTTCGCGATCTCGAACTTCAATTCGAAGTTTATACTGGCCGGCAGGAACATCGGAAATATCAAGCGTATGCAGCATCGGCACCACCGCTGCTGCCTTTTCTTTCTTCACGCGCTTGCAAAATTCCACCGAGTTATCCTTCATGTTCACGATGCAAATCGTGGTTACAAACGGACTGCCCGCGCCCCAAACACTATCTGTCCTATAGATTTCTGCATAATAAATCAAACTATTCAGTGACGTGCCGAAGTAGCTGCTCACGAAGGGAATCAAATCATAACCGGATTTACTGAAAGCGTTGTCTTCCGTCGACTGTCGATATGCACTTACCCACTCGATATCCGAAATAAAAACTCCATTGGAAGGAACCACTACTTCGATTTTCTGAACGAGTGACTCAGCTGCACTCTCTGAGGAATTGACATCACGCACTTCAATTTCCAATTCATAGTTTCCCGCAGGAACGGCAAAGCGCTCAATGGAAAGGAAGTCAGATTTATCGCTTCCTCTTACAATCGGCCCATCTACCTTCACCTTGCGCGCATCCACGATAGATCCGGCTCGCATGAGCACGAGTGTAAGTTCAGCATGCGCTTGCACATAGCCGGAGTCTAACAATTGATGTTCGAATGTCGCAGCATCGAACGAGGTTACAAACTCAGCATAAGGCCCCACTCCGGGAGCGAAGAATACCCGGTAGTCGAACGTAACGCGCAACGCAAACAACTGTTGACTTACAAAAAGCAAACAGCATATCAAAGTCAATTTCCGCATAAGGAGCAACATGTGGGTAAAAGTACTTCGCATTCGTCTTTGGCAAATGATAAACTGCCAAATGAAGCAAAACATGAGTTGCTTACTTTCGTGGCATACCGAATAGACCATGTCACGTTTTCCGTTTCAACTGACCACCGCAGCCGATTACGACGCTGCATATCGATTCAGCACAGAATCGCCCGAAGCTTTTTGGGAAGATGTTGCCTCGCACTATACATGGCGCAAACCCTGGCATACTGCTCTAGAGTGGAATTTTAAAAAGCCCGACGTGAAGTGGTTTTTGGGTGGGGAATTGAACATCACGGAGAACTGCATTGACCGTCATTTGGCGCATTCAGCCGATCAAACAGCCATCATTTGGGAGCCCAATGAATCGCATGAAGACGCGAAGCATATCACCTACCGTGAATTGCACGACGAGGTGTGCCGAATGGCCAATGTGCTAGCCAATTTGGGAGTAGCCAAAGGCGACCGCGTGTGCATTTACATGCCCATGATACCCGAGCTGGCTTATGCAGTGCTGGCGTGCGCGCGCATAGGGGCGATTCACTCGGTGGTGTTTGCCGGGTTTAGCGCCAACTCGGTGGCCGACCGCATCAACGACAGTTCATGCAAGGTCGTCATCACCACCGATGCCATGAGTCGCGGAGCCAAGCAAATCGCCGTGAAAGCAATCGTGGATGAAGCGCTCACTCAATGTACCTCGGTAGAGCGCGTGCTGGTGGTTAACAGAATGAATTGGGAAGTACCGATGGTAGAAGGCCGTGATATCGATTATCGCAAAGAACACGCACATGCAGCAACTCATTTTGAGCCTGTGTCCATGCAAAGTGAAGACCCGCTATTCATTCTATACACCAGCGGCAGCACAGGAAAGCCTAAAGGAGTGTTGCATACCTGCGGCGGATACATGGTCTATGCCGGCTATACGTTTAGCAATGTTTTTCAATACAAACCAGGCGAGATTCACTGGTGCACGGCCGACATCGGTTGGGTAACGGGGCACAGCTACATCCTATACGGCCCTTTACTGAATGGAGCTACTACGCTCATGTTTGAAGGCATACCCACCTACCCCGACGCAGGAAGATTTTGGGAAGTGGTGGATAAGCACAGAGTGAACATTTTCTACACTGCCCCAACGGCTATTCGTTCATTGATGTCGGCCGGAATCGACCACGTTCTCCCCTATTCGCTGCAATCATTGCGCGTGTTGGGCTCCGTGGGCGAACCCATCAACGAAGAAGCTTGGCATTGGTATGACACCAACATTGGGAAAAACCGTTGTGCCATTGTGGATACTTTCTGGCAAACCGAAACAGGCGGCATCATGCTCACTTCGTGTGCAGGTGTGACAGAATCGAAACCCGCCTTGGCCGGACTGCCCATGCCGGGTGTGCAGCCCATACTCGTTGACTCAAACGGAAATGAAATCGAAGGCAACGGCGTGGAAGGACA
>JBILCQ010000296.1:0-3014 GCA_044353065.1 Flavobacteriales bacterium
CTTTTTTTAGAAAGAGACACAAAATGAGAAATGCTTCCAGATGTGCCGCACAAAAATTTTTATTGGGGCTCCGCCCCAAACCCCCTCTACCAAATAATCAAATAATCGAATAATCAAATAAATTCAGCAAAGCGCTTCCCTTCAGCTGGCACCCACCTTTTCTAGGCCCGGCAGCCGAGCGAAGCCGAGGCTAATCCCTAAGACAACGAACCGAATAACCGACTTGCTTATGACTGAAGCCACTGTTTGCAAGGCCACTGCTGTAGTACAAGCTGCGGCACCACGCGATGAAGGCATCGTACTCTGAAGAACTCCACCAGAAACAGACGTAGCCAATGCCGTTGTATTCTCCATTATCGCCGCGGACGCCCCCGGGAGCCCCTGAAAAGCCGCTGCTGTTAGTGGCACCTGCGTTAGGATCATACCACAAACCCGTTGCGGCTTCAAGAGTGCCCATTGTTTTCATTTTACCACCCGCAACACCTTCACCACCGAGATAGTCGGTTAAAACAGTCCATTCTGCATCGGTGGGCACGTGCCAGCCCGTTGGAGCCAGTTGCTTGCGCAATGCTGTATTGGACAGAGATGCCGTATTGTGGATACCTGCCACCGCGTACCAATTATACAAGCGGCCATAGGTGGCTGCATACGCTGCGCTGTCGTTGTTATACCAGCACCACGCACCAGTGGTAAGTGAAGCCCATTCATTGGAGTCAGTAACTTTTGGTATCGGTGTACCATCCCTGTAACTCGTTACGCTCAAATTTTCGCTCATCCATTCTTGCGTGCCAATAATGACCGAGGTGATTGCATTGCCTTCTTGATCGGCGCCACCATTGTTGGAAGGTGGATTTGTGTTGGATGAGCCGCCATTGGCAACGTCGTCGTCTTGATTGCAGGAAGTAGCAAAAAAAACCAACACAATGGTAGTAAGCACAACAGAAAACGTAGGCAGTGGACGATACCAATAGAAAGGGAAAAGTGTTTTCATGCTTCGACAAGGATAGGTATGAAATACAATAATAAAAAGGAGTCAATCAAAATACCATCAACTATTATAAGAACGGGTCAGCGGAGCAAAAAAACTCTACCCCAAAAACGGATAGCGATAATCCACCGGCGGCACAAAGGTCTCTTTGATGGTGCGTGGAGAAACCCAGCGCAGCAAGTTGAGGTAGCTTCCTGCTTTATCGTTGGTTCCGCTGGCGCGAGCACCACCGAAAGGTTGCTGACCAACTACTGCTCCTGTAGGTTTGTCGTTGATGTAAAGGTTTCCGCAAGCGCCTTCCAGCACGCGAGCTGCCTGATCAATGGCATATCGGTCGTGCGAGAGAATTGCTCCCGTTAATGCATACTCGCTGGTTTCGTTAATCAAATGCAAGGTTTCAGCCCAATGCGCATCTTCATAGACGTAAAGGGTGAGCACAGGACCGAAAATCTCTTCACACATGGTTCGGAACTTCGGATTGGAGGTTACAACGACCGTGGGCTCAATGAAGTACCCAACGCTATCGTCGGCGTTGCCTCCGGCTATTATTTCCGCATCGGATTGTTGCTTGACGAATTCGATGTAACCCTTGATCTTATCGAATGCGCGCTTATCTATGACCGCATTGATGAAGTTGCCGAAATCTTCCGGCGAGCCCATCTTCATGGATTTCGTATCCTGAATGAGACGCTCTTTTACTGCAGGCCACAACGACTTCGGAATGTAACCGCGACTGGCCGCACTGCACTTCTGACCCTGAAACTCAAACGCACCACGGGTGAGCGCGGTTGCCACTTCATTGGGATTTGCTGAAGGATGTGCCAGCACAAAGTCCTTTCCGCCTGTTTCTCCCACAATGCGAGGATAGGTCTTGTACTTCTCGATGTTGGTTCCAATCTCTTTCCACAAATGCTTGAACACAGCAGTTGATCCGGTGAAATGGAGCCCTGCAAAATCGGGATGATGGAAGATGACATCACCTGCGTCCTTTCCTTCGACTGTAATCATGTTGATGACGCCATCGGGCAAACCGGCTTCGCGGAATAGCTCCATGATGACATGAGCACTGTATACTTGCGAGTCGGCCGGCTTCCACACCACCGTATTTCCCATTAACGCTGCACTGGCGGGCAGGTTGGCGGCTATCGCCGTAAAGTTGAACGGAGTAATCGCGAACACGAATCCTTCCAAGGGGCGATACTCCAACCTATTCCAAACGCCGGGCTGGTTGCCCGGTTGGTCGCGGTAAATCTGTTGCATGTAGGCCACATTGAACCGCAAGAAATCGATGAGCTCGCAAGCGGCATCAATTTCAGCTTGAAAAGCATTCTTGCTCTGAGCCAACATCGTCGCGGCATTCATGCGCATGCGGTATGGACCTGCGAGTAGGTCGGCAGCGCGCAAAAAAATCGCTGCACGATGTTCCCACGCCAAGGCCGACCAGCGGCCCTTGGCGGCCAAAGCGGCATCAATTGCTTTCGACACGTGTTGCTTGGTGCCCCAGCTGTAATATCCGAGATTTTTTTTGTGATCATGTGGCGGCGACATAGGACGTTTTTCATCGGTGTGCACCAACTCTGATCCGATGTACATGGGAACCATTATAGGTTCTTGGCTGTACATCGTGCGATATTGTTGCAATAGATTTTCGCGATCGGCCGTGCCGACTGCATAAGAGCGCACCGGCTCATTAGCAGGCACCGGAACTTGAAAAACTCCTTTTGGCATGTCTTAATTTTTCAGCGAATTTACATGAAGCGATTGCACAGATGATTACAAAATCAAACCTTGCTTGAACTTCAACCTTTCGCAGTCCTCTGCACGCTCCAGCGTCGGACTAGTAATGTCAAGGCAACAACGATTAGCGTGAATGCAATCATAACGAACCACAGCCAGTCATATCCCCAATTATTCATGATTGCAGTGACAAGCAATGGTGTAAAAATGTGCGATGCCGACCAAGCCATCACGTAGAGCGATGCATAGCGCCCTCTGGAGGCCTTGGTAGATCGATTATTCATGAAGG
>JBILCQ010000059.1:0-10340 GCA_044353065.1 Flavobacteriales bacterium
ACAACCCGGCTCATATCATTGGGATGGCGATCGAGCAGTTGAGCTGCGAATCTTTCTAGAAAATAATTAGACATTATTGCACGATAGTTTAATTCAATTCATCAAATTTGAGAAATGACTGCACCATTTCCTCAGTTCAGGAAAAATATAACCGGAACTAGTTATTACCAAATAACATCAGAAATTCACATGATTGAGTGGCAAAAACTAGGAAGCCGCATACTTCGGCATGAATTGAACGTTTCGATTTTACCGGAAAGACTTCTGATTGCTGATATTCTCGCTTGCAGCCAAGGCCATTACGAAATCGTGAGTCAAATGGACTTCCAATTGGCCGTGAATGAAGACCCGACCGAATATGGAAAACTCACGTGATAACTAGGTGTATTTCGAATTGAAATTGTGCCTCGGTGCATTCAATTTTGGAATATGATAACGGAATTTGAATCGCTCAAGGCGCACAACACATTTGGCGTAAGCGCACAAGCTCGCTATTTCGCGACTTTTCAATCGTTAGAAGAATTGCGCGAGCTTCTGGAACACACGATTGTTCGCAACAACACGCGACTGATACTCGGTGGTGGTAGCAACATGCTGTTCACGCGCAATTTCGATGGGGTGGTTCTTAAAAACGAACTCAAAGGCATCGAAAAAGTTTCGGAAGATGAGCATCACTATTACATCAAAAGTGCTGCAGGTGAAGTATGGCACGAACTGGTTATGCACTGCATCAACGCTAACTATGCCGGCATCGAAAACCTGGCGCTCATTCCCGGCTGTGTTGGCGCAAGTCCAATGCAAAACATTGGTGCGTACGGAGTGGAAATCAAAGATGTGTTTCATTCGTTGGAAGCCATCAACATCGCTGACGGAAGCATCCGGGTATTCTCGCTCAATGAATGCAACTTCGGTTATCGCGAAAGCATCTTCAAACGAGAAGAAAAAGACAAATGGATAATCGTATCAGTCACATTTCAATTGAATAAACGCGCGGTGCTTCACACGGCATATGGTGCCATTGAAGAAGAACTCGATCGCATGCACCTCGACAATGTGACGATTAAAGACGTTGCAAAAGCAGTCATTAACATTCGTTCATCCAAGCTTCCCGACCCAAAGAAAATAGGCAATGCAGGAAGCTTTTTCAAGAACCCTGTGGTGCCAACAGAAATATATCGCACCATACAAGAGCATCACAACAATGCCCCCTGCTTTCCTATCGACGAACAGCATGTCAAGGTACCGGCCGGATGGCTCATTGAACGAGCCGGGTGGAAAGGAAAGAACTTAGGGAATTACGGAGTGCACGATAAACAAGCGTTGGTGCTTGTGAATTATGGAGGCGCAACCGGAAATCAGATTTATGACTTGAGCACAGCCATCATCGATGACGTAAAGCAAAAGTTTGGAATTGAGCTGGAACGCGAAGTGAATATTATCGCGTAATTGTTAGAATTTCGCACAAGGCATGATGCGAATTTTCTTTGCACGCTGGTTGTGCTTGTTCGCCCACTGATAAACCAACGAAACTTCGTGTGACCCTCCGCTATTAGCAATTCCCAATTTGGAAATCGTTATATCATAGCTGTAACCCACCTTGTAATTGCCCGCCTGAAAGCCAACCAAAAATGCGAGAGCATCCTGGTTCATGTAGCCATACGTATTACTTTTTACAGGTAATCCGCGATACCACATTCCCAAAATCATAGGCGAGTATTCGTAGTAGAAACCAACATCGAGCTGGTCGAATTGCTGCTGTGAAAGGTAATTTGCAGCAATTACCATATAGTGATCGAGCTTACGAAGAGATTGACCTCTTAAGCGAATGCGATAACCTCCGTGAACAGAAATCTTTCTGGGTAAAATAGAACTTGCTGAATTGTAAAGAGAGGCATCCGGTGAATTGATATGGGATAAAGAAGTGCCAAACCACACTTTCGGACTATAAAGCAACATGCCGGCTCCCATATCGTAATAGTTGACCGGGCGCACAGTGCCGGCTTCCAGTGAAACCTCAGCGCCTTCCCGAATCATCTGATCATAGAAAGTCAGCTTGTTAAAATCGATCGAAGATTGACCATATCCCAATTGCAAGGCCGGGCGAAAAAATAGATTGCGCTTGATACGAGCTTCGTAGGCATATTGAACTGCAACGGTCGAAGAACGAAGTGCACCCGAACCGGCTTGATCATAATTTACCAACATACCAATACCGCTGCTGATGTTGGGCATAAACTGGTCAAAAGTGATGTTGCCTGAAGTAAAGCCACCCGGTATGGCCGCCCACTGATTTCGATATTGCATACTCACTCGGCTCTGGACTGATGCGCCGGCGAATGCAGGACTAACTGCCGTTGGAACCGCGTAAAATTGAGTGAATTGCTGATCCTGAGCCCAACTTCCCACTGCCAACAGGCACAAAAACGGTATGTACAGCAAACTCTTTTTCATGATTCCAGATATAATCTGATCCTATTTTTGTTTGTTGTACGCTCATTTTACAATTACGGTTACATCTCCGGCATTTTCATATTTCTGACCATTCACAAAACGCGCTTCGACCTTCCAGACATAGACGTCTTGCTTCACCAATTGGCCACGATAATAACCATCCCAACCCTTTGCTACATCGGTACTTTCGTAAATCAACTCACCCCACTTATTGAAGATTTGTAGCTTATAATCTTCCACTCCTTTGTGTATAGGAAAAAACACGTCGTTATCGAGACTATACATGTCATAATACCCTCCCTTGCCACCGGCAGTGCTCGGAGAAAATGCATTGGGGAATTCTAACATACCAATACTGGTGGCATGCACCAAATCGCTCAACGTGAGTGTATCAGCGCAACCATTGTCATTTGTTGCAACGAGTGTTAAATCATAAAAACCCTCCGCCTGGAAATAGTGATATGGGTTTTCTTCAGTTGACATTTCACCGTCACCAAATTCCCAAACAAACGAATTGGCATTATTAGATAAATTCAAACAATACACCGGTTCGCCGGGAACACTCACTTCTGTAGGCGTCACAGCAAATGCGGCTGTGGCTTTCGCATACACGTAAATAATCTGTTCACGTGTCATTACATCTGTGCTTCCATCGGGTCCTTCAACAGAAAGAGTTACTGAATAGATTCCCGGCTGATAGAATGTGTAAATCGGATTATTGGCTGTTGACTGATTGCCATCACCAAATGACCAGGTCGACACAACCGCGTTTTCACTCAAATTGGTGAACTGAACCGTCAAAGGCACACAACCCTGAGCAGGACCCTCAAAATTCGCAATCGGAGCAGGTGCAAGAATCTCAATGTTTCGGTAGGTTGTGTCGGAGCAATAACCGTTTGAAACCACCAATTGAATCGTGTATTCACCCCACGTTTCATAGGTGTATGAGCCCGGATGCATTTCATAAATGAAATCACTGTTGCCCATATTCCATGATGCGGTAAGTTGCCCACCAATTGTCTGATTGGTCAACTCGATTGTAGCATTCGGCCATGCCTGAGTTTGAGGTGTTGCCTCAAAATTTGCTGTCGGATTTGCCAATACATTAACATTTCGGCTAATGGTATCTGAGCATCCGAAATTGTCGAATACAATCAAGGTTACCGAATACGTTGTGTCAGTCTGGCCCCAATTAAAAAACGTGTGCTGGGGTTCGTATGCATTTGACAGGTCGCCATCACCAAAATTCCATGATACACTCGATCCACCATCGCTGATATTATCGAAATACACCTCCAATGGAGAGCATCCCTGCTGAATAGTGTAGAAATCCGCTTCAACTTCCGGAGCAACGTCAAGCGTCAATTGATCTGTACTCATGCAGCCATAATCTGAAATTGCCTGCAGTGTAATGTTGAACGTGAAAACTTCGTCGGTGATATTCACGAACTGGTGGGCGTGATTAATCTCTGATGTTGTCGATGTTTCACCTGTTCCGTACATCCAGACGTAACTATCGGCACCCAATGAGCCATTGTAGAAAATCGCTGTTGCCGGATAACAACCCATGACCGTGTCAATCTGAGCTATTGCCTGAGGTGTGTGCATCACATGAATGGTTCTGGACATCGTGTCAGTACAGCCATAGATATTGGTCGCAATCAATGTCGCTTCCACATCAACATCGGAAGTGAACGGAGCATCGAATAACATCAATGGTGAAGTCGCATTTGATACTTGACCGTTACTGAAGTTCCACTCATAAGAATCTGCACCTGTGCTTTGATTCATCATGACAGCATTATGCGGCGCACAGCCGATAGTATCGGTCACAAATGAAGCTGTTAAATCCGGATAAATAGTGTAATTCGCTGTAGTTTGATCTGCACATCCGTCCGCAGAGATAGCCGTGAGCGTTAGTGTATAATTACCGGCCTGAAGTGATGCTGCAGCGTAATCATGCGTATGCACCAAATCAGTTATAGATGAAGTTGTGCCGTCACCATACTCCCAGGCAAACTGAACAGCACCTTGGCTTTCATTTGAAATCGTAATAGGACCGGCTTCGCAAACAGCGCTCTCAGAAACGGTCATAGCAGCAGTAGGAGTTGCAAATAATATCACCGGAGCTGAAGTACTGTCCACACATCCAAATGCCGAGGTCACATGCAGGCTTACATCATAGACCTCATTTGCACCAGTCGTGTTGCTAAAATTGATGGTCGGGTTTTGAACTATAGAAGTCATTCCGTTACCGAACGTCCAATCATAGGTAGCAGCATTGGTGCTTGTATTCACAAATCCGATTTGAGCAGGCGAACAAAATGATCCCGGAGTGAGGAAGTCTGCATTCACAGCAGGATAAACTGTAATCTCAACACTTTGAGATGAGCTACATCCGGCATTTGAAATTGCAGTGAGCGTCATCTGCATTACTTCAGCATCGTTGCCTGCATTGATGTATTGATGCGTGTGCAAGCTATCTGCTACACTCGATACGGCTCCGTCACCATACACCCACGACAAAGCATCAGCGAATAATGTTTGATTGCTGAATGTAATTTCAAGCGGTGAACATCCTGCGTATTGGCTCGGAGCGAAATCCACAATAGCAGAGGTATTCACGGTCAAATTATGGGAAACAGTATCTGCGCAGCCGTATGTTGATGTAGCTATAAGACTGACTTCATAAACTACCGGTAATCCGGTCTCATTTGAATAAAATGAAGTTGGTGCGGGCACGGATGAAACCATTCCATTTCCAAGGTTCCACTGCAAGGTATTCGCATTCAAACTTGTGCTATTAAACTGGACAGTAGCAGGAGAGCAATATGAACCAGGCTCAACAAAACCTGCATGAATCATTGGATAAACAGAAATCGAAGAAGTCTGTTGGCTGTAACATCCATCTTCCGTAACGGCAACCAGCGTGATTTGAAAATCCTCTGCTATTGATCCGTTGTTGTCATAAGTGATGTATTGAATTGAGTCGGTTGAATTGGATGAAGTACCATTTCCAAAACTCCAGTATAAACTATCGGCGTTGACAGTCTGATTTGAAACTTCGATTTGCACAGGCGCGCAAGCTGCGTTCTCACTCAAAGTAAATGATGCAATCGGAGTGGTTTTTACGGTAAACGTATGTTGAATGGAATCGAGACATCCGAACACAGAAGCACCAATCAATGTAACCGTGTAGGACAAATCACTATTGGTGATGTTTTGATACTGAGCAGTTGGATTTTGTGCAATCGATTGTATCCCGTTACCTAAGTTCCATGAATATGAATTAACGTTTACACTGGTGTTGGAGAATGAAACGGTAGCCGGCGAGCATACATCTTCGGGTTGAACAAACGAAACTTCAATCTGCGGATAAATCTGTACATTCGTTGAGAATGAACTCATACAACCAAATGCATTCTGCGTTTCTAAAGCAATGGTGCGATCCAATGGAGTAGATCCATTGTTGACGAATAAATGGCTATGCAATTCAGCGCTTTCTTGTGAAACTTCGCCGTCGCCATAATTCCAAGCAAATGAGCCGGCATTGATTGACAAATTAGTCAAATCAACCTGCATCGGTGAGCAACCCGACAAAACGGATGGGCTGAATTGCGCAATGCTGTTTGGGAAAACCGTCACCTGCGCGCTCGCTGTATCAACACAACCAAAAGCAGATGTACCAATCAATGTAACGTCGTAAACAACCGGAGCACTTGTGTAGTTATTGAATACGTGGCTGGGCATTGCGAAATTTGACGTGGTTCCATCACCAAAATCCCACTGATAATCTTGCGCACCTGAAACAAAAGGCATAGTTGCCGCTAGTGGAGCGCAAGCCTCGGTCTCAACCACATCAATATCCAAATTCATCAGAGGATAAACAAAGAGTGTGTTGGAAGTCGTATCGTTACAGCCGTTCACGTTGTAAGCGATTAAAGAAACTTCATAGATATCCAAAAATCCGGTGTTGTTAAAATAGGTATGGGTTGGATTAACCAGATTTGACACACCGCCATCGCCAAATTCCCATGCGTAGGCATATGCATTCAACGATGTATTCTGAAAATATGCATTCATAGGGCCACAGGTAGGCGCGGCATTATCATCGATAAAAGACGCATAAGCACCGGGGTGAACAGTAATTTCAACTGTGTCGGAAGTCCCGCAACCAAAGGCATTCAAAGCAGTGAGCGATACCTCGTAAGTGGTATCGTTGCTAGCCGTATTAAAAAAGGTATGCTGTCCGGAAAATGCGTTTGTCACCTGACCATTTCCAAGATTCCATTGGTAAACAGCCGCTGCGTCACTTGCATTGGTAAATTGAACCGTCAAGGGTCCGCATCCCTCATAAACATTTGCACTCAACGATGCTGTAGGCGCATCCTGCACTACAACCGTAGTCGTATCACTTCCGGAACAATGCTCTGTTGTAACCGACAATTCAACAAAAAAACTTCCGGTTGTCGTGTACCCATAAGTTGGGTTTTGCTGATCGGATGTGCTACCATCACCAAAGCTCCAACTCCAATCCGTAATGTCATCGTTGTTGGCAGATTGAGTAAGGTCGGTGAATTGGGCAACTTCCCCTTCACACAGATTAAACACACTGAAATCAACCTGCGGCGATTCAAACACGCGAATGGTAATATCATCATCGGCCTCACAACCGTAAGCATTTGATACAGTCAACGAAACATGGTAAGTGCCGGGTTGATTGTAATTAATTAATGCGGGGCTCTCACCCTGGAAATTTGCACTTCCGTTATCGAAGTCCCATGACCAGCTAATAGCATTGGGCGTTACTGCGCTAAAATCAACAACCAGTTGATCGCAACCGATGGTTTCATTTGCATCAATAGCGACCTGCGGGTTGGGAAGTACAACCACTGTAACCCAAGCTGTATCGGAACAACCGCTTCCTCCGCTAATTCCGACCATACTCGCTACCTGATAAGTTCCAGCGTTGTTATATTGAAATGTGATATTGCCCGAACCGGTCGTATACCAAGTGTTACCGTTTCCAAAATTCCATCGGTAGGTATTGGCACCACCTGTAGCTTGCTGATAAAAAGTGATTGACTCACCCACACACACTGTGTCAGCACTCGCTGCTATTTGGGCAGTTGGTGGTGGAACAATCTGAATGGTAATATTCGCATTGGCAACGCCACAGAAATTTGAGTCCGCTAATTCAACCGTGTAAGTTCCTATACCCGGGAAATGAAGCGTATGAGGAAAAGTAGGAGGCCATGGAGTCCAATCAATAATACTATCTTCACCGGCACCCCAATAATCACCAAAGTTCCAATATTCGTAACGCTGATAGATATTTCCCTGCATTAAACAATTACGCTCCGTTGTATTGGTAAACGTAACGGTTGTGTCAGGGTAGCATAATAAAGTAGCCGATGCAGTAATCGCTGGATCATCCAAATCCCAAATACGAATAGGATTAAATGTCGCCTCAGAGTTTCCTCCTTGCACTGTATTACACATGTTTTCCGCGGTAAGTGTCACTTCGGTTTCGCAGTCCACTGTTCCTTGCTCGTAGGTATGAGCAATTGTTTGAAGCCAGTTGGTATGATCGAATGTCAAGGGTGTTGAACCATCACCAAAATCCCAAGTGAATTGAGTTGTAGTAGAAACATTAGTAGAAGAATTGATAAACTCCATTGTCTGAGGCGCACACGACTGTGTAAGACCACCCACCGGAATTTGAATCGAAGCACTTGTCGCTTCTTCCATGACAACAGTTCCTGTCACGGTACAACCCGAAGAGGTTTCCGTGATGGTTACGGTATACGTTGCTACCGCAGCTGTATATACGTGATTCTGAAATGCCGGTGGACTCCAAGTAGTTCCGGTTGTTACCGGAGAGCCATCACCCCAATCGATGGTAAATCCATTCCAGCTGTTGGGTGTACTCAGATTGAAAGAAAAGTTATCGCCGCTGCATGAATACCAATAAGGATGAACCGGAGTTTGACCATAAAAGTCGAAAACCCGCGGACACTGCGCTCTGGAAACAAGAGCCGCAAAGACCAGTACGATGGTCGATAGGGTGAGTTTTGTATTGGTGAATGGTTGGATCATGCTTCTTTGTACGGCAGAGTTACGAATAGGGTTCGATTCTAGACGATTTTTTTTAAAAAAGTCGAACAAGGCACTTGGGACAACCTTGAAAGACTCAAATCACTCGTTTAAAGACGATTAACTCAACATCCGAAATCAATACTGTGCTAAAATCCTCCGACATTGCATTTTCCTAAAGGTCACTCTGGGAGTATTTTTGCCGCTATGCTGATTGAAGTACTCAAATCAAAAATTCACCGCATCACGGTTACAGAGGCCAACCTCAACTACATCGGAAGCATTACGCTTGACCCGATTTTGATGGAAGCCGCCGACATGATAGAAGGTGAAAAAGTTCAGGTATTGAATTGTATGAATGGAGAGCGACTCGAGACATACATCATTGAAGGAGAGCGAGGTAGCGGAGTAGTTTGCTTAAACGGACCGGCGGCTCGAAAAGTCACACCGGGCGACGTGGTAATTGTAGTTACCTATGCGCACATGACCCGCGAAGAGGCGCGTGAATTCAAACCGGCCATCGTTTTTCCGGACACCGCAACTAATAAACTACCTTAGTTGAACAACTTTCGAGGAATCATTCGCAGTCGGTTAGGTTTAGACCTCAAATTGAGCCCATCGATTTAAAGCCCATCAGAAAAGCCATCACATATATTGTTTTCCTAGGCCTCGCAGCCGTTCTGATGTGGGTCCTCTACAAAGACGTAAGTTGGGAAAACGATTTATTGCCCGCTCTGAAGTCGGTCAAATGGATTTGGGTGTTTGCATCATTTGTCTTTGGGTATGTAGCCACTGCTCTTCGCGGTTTGCGATGGAACATCATGCTTGAACCCATGGGCTACAAAGTCCGGGATTGGTGGGCTGTTCACGCAGTAGCTTTCGGCTATTGCATGAATAACCTTATTCCCCGTTCCGGAGAACTCGCTCGCTGTACTCTTCTCAATCGCACCGATCATGTTCCGGTGAATAAACTCATCGGCACAGTGCTCTTAGAGAGAATTGTAGACATTGGGTTTCTAGCCACCGTTGTTTTTCTTGCATTTGTATTGGAAAATGACGCCTTTCATTCATTCTTCGCTCAAGCCGACGGCAGCAAGGGTACAACCATTCTGATTCTGCTGGGACTGGCCATTGGTGCATTTA
This sequence comes from Flavobacteriales bacterium, assembly GCA_044353065.1. Taxonomy (GTDB): domain Bacteria; phylum Bacteroidota; class Bacteroidia; order Flavobacteriales_D; family Sanyastnellaceae; genus JAIBBG01. The sequence goes on from JBILCQ010000059.1 coordinate 9,691, forward strand.
TCGTCTTCCTCTATCTGCTTCGTAAGTTCGAACACATTCCATTCTTCAAGAAAGTACGCGAGTTCTTTTTGGGCATGATGGACGGACTCAAGAGCATTTTCCGCTTGAAAAGAAGCATGTTGTTTTGGCTGTATTCCTTCGGCATTTGGTTCTTTTGGTTACTCATGACATTCACTTCACTTCTTGCCTTAGAGGAAACATGCGCCATGACCTTTCGCCAAACGGTATTTTTCATGGCAGCCAGCAGTCTCGGCATGATGGTGCCAACACCGGGTGGCGCCGGAGCTTTCCATGGTATGGCTATTCTTAGCCTGCAAGCACTTGGTTTTTCACTCGATGCCGGTAAGATTTACGCCTTGATATCCTGGTCAATCAAAACAAGCTGGGACATTTTAGTGGGAGCCGTTAGTTTCCTGATTGCAACGAATAAAAAATAATCATGCAATTCACCGAAATCAATTCATTGATCGCCTGTGTTGCTGACTGGAAAGCAAAAGGGAAGAAAATCGTTTTCACCAATGGTGTTTTCGATATCCTTCATTTAGGCCATGTTCGGTATCTGCAAGAAGCTCGAAACTTAGGCGACATATTGGTTGTGGGCATCAATGATGATGCTTCTGTAAAACGCCTCAACAAAGGACCGGAACGAC
>JBILCQ010000060.1:0-10304 GCA_044353065.1 Flavobacteriales bacterium
TGGCGTCTTTCTCGGCAAGGTAAGTAGCAATAACAGTTTCTTTGATAACAGAATCGCGACCCATTACGGTTGCGTGCATCTGTGTAGTAGCAATTGAATATGTGCCGGGCGCTGAAGCAATGGTTACATCGCTGCTGTTGTATGAAGCGTGTCCGCCATTCATAGCCACCAACGGATAAGCATTTCCACCGATGGTCTGGCGCTTGTCGCCTTCCATCAAATGCACACCTGCTTTTCCGGTTTGATAAGCCGCCTTTCCGATTTCTTCATTTCCTGCTCCACGTCCGTATCCCAAAGCAATACCCAAGGTCTTGCGCTTTTGACCGGGAACCGGCATCGCAGGAAGGGTAATTGACTTTCCGTTTACGGTAACGGTTACCAATGAAGCACAATCGCACTGACCAATGTATGTCTCAAGGCCCATTTCCTTCATATCGGCCGGGGCCATGGTTACGTAGTTGTCCCAGGTTACTTTGGTAATCGGGTCTGGAGTTTCCTGCAACATCGCATTGCTTGCGTGGTTACCGGCGCCCATCGTCACTTTTTGGTACAAAGTAACCTCCCATTCACCGGACTTAGCGCTTGACACTGCAGCCATTGCCTCTCCGATATTCATGGATGGAGCGACAGTAGCAGCTGGGGTTTCAGCGACAACAGGAGCGGGAGCTGCATCAACAGGAGCTGCAGGAATTGCCATTGTAGCAACTGCAACAGCTGACGCAAATGTTCCATTATGAACTGCAGTATTCCAATTCGAATCCGACTTCAACATCTCAGCAGTGAATCCACTGTTGTGTGTTGCACGCATGTAATCGTAGTAAGAAGCACCGTTATCGCTCCAGCGCAAGAACGACTCTTGAGCGTAACGACTGTTGTAAAGAGCATTGATGGTTGGCTGAGCCAAATCAGTGCGGCCTTTCATCGGGCTGTAATCGTTCCACGACTCCAAATAGTGATGATCAGGAGCCATATAACCGCAACGGCTTGCTGTTTCATCAGCAAACAAGTTGAAGCTTACAGAGGTCTTTACTTTCTGAAGACCACTGTTGAATTTATCGGCATTCATCCAGCTGTAAGAAGGATTTACGCCGTACACAATCAACACATCCACACTTCCTGCATTCATTTCCTCCACCAACGCAGCCATTCCTTCATCGCTGCCTTGGAAAAGATTCAGTGCATTCTTTGTGTCGACGGTTGATCCGGTATTGTTGAGGGCAGCATTGATAGCAGCCACAATCATTTGAATATTCGGGTCGTTTGAGCCCGCAACTACCAACGAAGAACCTGCATTCGCCTTTAGTGACTCTGCTGCTGAAGCAATCGCGTTGTCTGCACCTTCAACACCCGCAGCACTTCCGCCGGTTACCGCTGCATACAATGCCGCAGCAACTGCGCCTTGTTGAGATGGCTTGATTGCAGTACGCACATCACTGTTTGAACCGGTGAGTGACATATTGCTTTCAAACTGATAATGCTTGCTCATCCACTCACCTTCTGGCTTGCGGGTTTGAGCGTATTGTGCTGTAAAAGCAGCCGGCATCAGCCATGTGCCAAGGAAGTCGGCAGCAATGCTCACGATGGTTTTTGCTTTACTAAAATCGTAGCTTGGAATACTTCCACCATTGGCTTTAGACAAACCACTGTAAGAGACTGCATCGTATTGAACGTGCTTCACTTTTCCGGCATACTTGGCGCTGAACTCATTGATTGCGCGCTGAGTGCTTGGGCTGATGATAGTGTTGGAAACGATACGAATGCTATTTGCAGATGCAAGAGCGGCCTTCATTTCTGTATCGAGTGTGTTCCAATCGATATCTGCACCACCTTTCTTCGGGCCCTTCAAGCGTGAACCATCGTACAAACCAAGTACGGATGCATTCATGCGAGAATTCAATCCGCCACCGGCAATTCCATGGTCCTTGTTTCCTTTGATGTGAATAGGACGGCCTTCGCGGGTTTTCACCAACAAGTTACCATAATCGCTTCCGTCGTAATACGTCGAAGCGTAATAGTTGGCAACACCGGGAGTGATTTCTTCCGGCTTAACAACGTACGGAATCGACTTTACCACCGGCGTTTCGCACGCAGCAAGAGTAGCTGCTGCCAAACCAAAGCCCATGAACTTCAAAAAGTCACGGCGACCGGTGTTCGACTCATTGAGATTTTCATCGTTCAGAAAATCTTGCACACTTTGATCACGCTTGAACTCTGAGGTAAGCGCTTCCTGAGCAGCTGCAGTGTTCTGCAATTCATCCAGGCTTGACCAGTATTTCTTAGTTATTCCCATGGAGGTTAATCCGTGTTATTCGATTTTGTACTATTAATAGTGGCATTTGCCGCATTCCCATCCACCCAATTCGCGCACAGTGGCCGAACCATCTTCCATGATTTCACGCAAGGTGCGTTGTCCCACTTCAGACGCTTTGTAGCGCTCATGCATTTGCTGGTAGTAAGCGCTTCCTGCCATATCCACTTCCTTCTTATTGTGACACTCCAAGCACCAACCCATCGTGAATGGACGCTTTTCGAGTTTCACCAAACCAACAACATCTTCCTGTGAATTGATTTCCTCGGCTGTCGGCACGTGACCTACAGTATACATGTTTTGTGGCCCGTGGCAGTTTTTACAATCAATCTTACCCACGGTTACGTGTGCTGAGTGATTGAAGTAAACGTGGTCAGGAAGGTTGTTTACCTTGTTCCAAACGATTGGCTTCTGCTCGTATCCCTGAATGTAAGAGCCGGTTGTAGGATCGAATCCGATTGCGTCATAGATTTTTTGAATCTCCGCAGTACCAGTTATCGCCCCCTTCTTGATACCCTTGTGGCAGTTCATACAAACGTTTACAGAAGGAATACCTGCGTGCTTCGACTTCACGGCGCTGCTGTGACAGTAGTTACAATCGATTTCGTTTTGGCAATTGTGAATGGCGTGTGAAAACCAGATTGGCTGATCAGGAGTGTAGCCGTCGTAAACACCAATATCCATCAGACTCTTATAACCCACAACGGAGAAATAACAGAACAAGAACAGCCCTATAACGGAAACAAACTTTCTGTTTGCCCACATCCAAGCTTTCGCTGACTGCCAATAAGACATTTCAACTACCGGAGGAAGACCCTCGCGCTCATTGATAGCATTTTTGAGTGATTTCGAAATGTTGGCGGCAGTTACAGCGATAATGGCCAGAATAGAACCGATAATAATGAACCAAACGGTTCCGTCACTCTCTTCGTTCTTTTCCTTCTCTTTTGCAATCTCCTCAAGGGTCATGCATTTGTTCACCGCGCCTGCGCCACCAGCGGGAGCAGCAGCGTTAGCGGCCGATTTCACGTAAGTAAGAATGTCCTTAATCTCTGCCTCACTTACCGCTTGACCAGCCATCCAACCAAATGTTGGGACGTACTTGTCGACAAGCCCTTTAATGTAAGCATCGCCGGTAGCTGCAGCAGCTTGTGGATTTTGAATCCACTTGACGATAAGAGCATCCTTTCCCTTCCAGCGCACGTCGATGTCTTTGAGACCCGGAGCAGCAAGAACCTCCTCTGAGGTCTTGTGACAAGATGCGCAGTTAGCCTTAAACAATGACTCCCCTTTCGCAGCATCACCACCCTCGAAAATGCCTCCAAAGGCATTGAAAGTGAGGAACATTGCCGCCGAAAAAGGAACCAGAATTTTGCTGATAAAACTTCTTGAAAGCCTTTTCATTACTGATATTTTATGCTGTATGGCAGGTTTAATCGCGCGGCAAATTTATACGCCACAAGCCATTGACATTCGTATGACAAAAAGAATGTTAACAATTTAAATCCGTTCTAAATAGGGTGTTGTAATAGCACGTCAACTCACTAATTAACAAGCTTATAACTGTTTGACGATTCACGGTTGAATTGAGATGAATTCACAATCCATTTGAATGAAGACGAATCATACCTTTGCGGGCCATCTATGAGAAACACTATTATCACTTTAGTTCTTATCCTTTTTCTTGGCACAAACTCGTATAGCCAACGTGATAGTTTGAATGCACATTCCGGAGAGGTGAGTGTAATCGCCGATTCGTCCATTATCAAATTGGAGAGAAGCATGCGCAGATTCAAAGAAGTGAAGGGGTATCGTGTCCAAATTTTTCTGGGGCCGTTGGAAGAGGCAAAAGCAGAACGCAACAAGTACCTTTCACTGGGCCTTCCTTATTCTGCGTATATGAAGCAAATCGTTCCGGAGCACGCCCTTCAAATAGGTGACTTTGCTACACGATTAGAACTCGACAAATGCCTTTCTGAACTAGAGGCATATTATCCAAAGGCATTTGCCGTAGTTGAGGTAATTGAGCGAAAAAAATCCGCCGGTGCATCTAAATCCAATCAATAAATCGGCAACTGATAAAATTTAGTTTTTCGGGGAATTCACCCGTTTACATTTGCCTCACAACCCGATCCAAATGCCTTTTTACCATCAACTCGGAAACATTCCTCATAAGCGCCACGTCATTCATGAAAAGCCGGGCGGAGGCATGTACTATGAACAACTCTTCGGCACGGAAGGGTTTCATGGAATGAGCTCACTGCTCTATCACGTCTATCGGCCTACCATGATTAAATCCATTTCGGAGCCAGTCTTTTCAGGTCCAATAGCCGCTGTAAATCACAACATCTCGCCCATGATGCTCAAAGGGTGGGACGTAAAACCAACCTCTGATTTTTTGGAAAGTCGCACCTACATGTTGTTCAACAATGATTTGAACATCGCAATTGCGGCACCACAACAAAGCCTGAAAGAATACTTCTATAAAAACGCTGATGCCGATGAATTGCTTTTCGTCCATCAGGGCTCCGGCGTGCTGCGCACTTTACTTGGCAATATCCCCTTTGGCTATGGCGATTATCTTGTCATTCCGCGCGGCATGATTTACCAAATAGATTTTACTACAGCCGAAAACAGATTGTTTATTGTAGAGTCTAACTCTCCAATTGTGACCCCAAAGCGCTATCGAAACAACTTCGGGCAATTACTCGAGCATTCACCATTCTGCGAGCGCGACATACGCAGGCCGCAGCAACTTGAAACCCACGACACGAAAGGAGAATTCATTCTGAAGATCAGAAAGCAACAGCATATACATACGCTTGTTTATGCATCACATCCTTTTGATGTAGTCGGTTGGGATGGTTATAACTATCCCTACGCCTTTAGCATTCATGATTTCGAACCTATCACAGGCCGGATACACCAACCACCACCGGTTCACCAAACTTTCGAAGCACACAATTTTGTCGTGTGTTCATTCTGCCCACGTTTGTACGATTATCATCCGAAATCAATACCGGCTCCTTACAACCATAGTAACATCGACAGCGATGAAGTGTTGTACTATGTCGATGGTGATTTCATGAGCCGCAACCACGTAGAAAAGGGCTACATATCATTGCATCCGGGAGGCATACCACACGGTCCACATCCGGGAGCTGCAGAGAGAAGCATCGGTCAAAAAGAGACGGCTGAACTCGCAGTCATGGTGGACACTTTCCGTCCGCTAAAAGTCACCCGAGAGGCCGTTCAAATCAACGACGACACATACAAAACCAGCTGGTTAGAATCATAATCACTCACTTCATTTTCGAACTATGAAAATCGACAACACCTCGCTCCAACTTGAGAAAACAGTGGCAGAAGCAGAAGACTTTTTACCACTTCTCGGAACCGACTATGTAGAGCTTTATGTGGGCAACGCCAAGCAGGCGGCCTATTACTATATCTCTGCCTGGGGCTTTCAACCGCTTGCCTACTGCGGGCTCGAGACAGGCGTAAAAGACCGTGTTTCGTATGTGCTTCAACAAGACAAAATTCGTCTCGTGCTCACTTCCGCGCTTCAGCCTGACGGGCCCATCAACGCGCATGTCAACGCTCACGGCGACGGGGTTAAGGTGATTGCGCTGTGGGTTGATGATGCCACCAAAAGCTGGGAAGAAACCACAACACGCGGGGGTGTGAGCTGCATGAAGCCGGAAACACATGTCGACGAAAATGGAAGCGTTGTGCTGTCGGGTATTCACACTTACGGAGAAACACTGCATGTTTTCGTTGAGCGCAAAAACTACAATGGCATCTTTCTTCCCGGATATAAAGCTTGGAACCCAAGCTACCGTGCACCGGAAGTGGGCTTGAAGTTCATTGATCACATGGTAGGAAATGTAGGTTGGAATGAAATGAACAAGTGGTGTGAGTTCTATGCAAAAGTGATGGGCTTTGCACAACTCGTTTCGTTTGACGATAACGACATTAGCACGGAATACACAGCTCTCATGAGTAAGGTAATGAGCAACGGTAACGGGCGCATCAAATTCCCGATTAACGAGCCGGCAAGCGGAAAAAAGAAATCACAGATTGAAGAATACATTGATTTCTATAACGGTGCAGGAGTTCAGCATATCGCAGTAGCTACAGAAAACATCGTCGAGACTGTAACGGCATTGAAAGCTCGTGGCGTAGAATTCCTATACGTTCCCGAGACCTACTACGATGATGTGTTGGATCGTGTCGGCAAAATCGATGAAGACCTTGCGCCTTTGAAAAAACTTGGCATTCTGATCGACCGCGACGAAGAAGGTTATTTGTTGCAATTGTTTACGAAGCCTGTGCTCGATCGACCAACCATGTTTTTTGAAATCATCCAACGCAAAGGAGCTAAAAGCTTCGGTAAAGGGAATTTCAAAGCGTTGTTTGAAGCCATTGAACGCGAGCAAGAGCTGAGAGGAACACTCTAAAAACGCTTCTTTCCATTGCATATATATGGCAGGGACGCGCTGTTGCGCGTCCCTCTTTTTTGTCATACTCTGAACCCTTACTTGGCATGCGTGTACTTAATGCGAACGTATTAATTTCGCGACCGCATGAATACCACCGTTTCCCTCAGCTATGTGATGATTGGCATAATGCTGCTGCTGGCAGTTGCCTGTCTCTTCGCTGATTCAGCGCAAGAATGGTTGCCTGGCAATCGACGCTATGTCATGGCAGGTGTGCTGGTTGTTTACACGGGAGTTCGCTGGTACCGACTTCAGATTTTCAAAAAACGGTTACAGGAAGAACAACATGGTTCGAATTAACCTCATATCAGCTCTAGTCTGCCTATCGCTTCTCGCTGCGTGCAATATTGCGCAAGACAAAAACGCGGATTCGATTACTTCCGGTGCGCTAAAGTTGGGGGTTGACGAATCATACTCTTTGCTGATGGAAACCGAAGTGTTTACTTACACGCATCTTAACAAGTACGCTACCATCCATGCGCACACAGCACCAGAAGCCACCATTGTTGAACAACTCCTCACCGATAGTATTCAGTCAGCTGTTATTGGTCGCGCGTTGACAGAAGAAGAGCTTGCATTCTTCAAAAGCAAGCAACGCATTCCGGAAAGCTTGCTCATCGCCAAAGACGGAATTGCTCTAATTGTTCATCCCGAACACACAGATAGCGTCATTCATATTGATAAGGTTCGCGGAATTTTCACAGGAACAGACAGTCTTTGGAGCCAAATTCAAGAGGGTGGAAGCAACAGCAAAGTGAAAGTGGTATTCGACCACCCGGGCTCGTGCAATGCTCGTTCTATGCGAGAAAAATTTGGTGTGGCTTCCTTCCCTTCGTGGTGTTTTTCAGAAGAAACAACCGATAACGTGATCAACTTCGTTCACAACAATCCCGGTAGTATCGGTGTTATTTCGTTAAGCTGGATTAGTGATGCTGAAGACAGCACGTGTGCAAAATACCGCAAGCTCATTCGTTCATTAGGCATTATTGATCCGTCGAATGTGATAAAGCCCGACATGCCTCGACGTCCGTTTCAAGCTTACGTGTTTGATGGCACGTATCCGCTGCGCCGCGAAGTGTATTACATACGCACAGGTTTGAGGGGGACCCTTGGCACAGGCTTTGCCAACCACCTCGTCGGCGAGAAAGGCCAGCTCATCATTCACAAAATGGGAATGGTTGCAGCAAGAACCCCAAACCGAACTGTCAAAATCGTAGAATAATGAATCTGAATAATTCAACCACCATGTATAAATCCCTGTTCATGTTGAGCTCCTTGATGGTGCTCTCACTTTTCAGCACCGCTCAAACCCTTGCTGAAGCCACCCAAAAAACATTGAGTGAGCGATTCGAATCCGCTGAATCAGATTTGAACGCAATCATAGCAAAAGAACCAACAGCAGGTGCTAACTATGCCGCTGCAGGTTACAACTACTTCTACTGGGGAATCAGCGACCAGGACGATGCGGTCGAATTAGCCGAGAAAATGGAATCGGCTGAAAAACTCTTCCGCAAAGGAATAGAGATCGCTCCTACCAACCCACTTTGTTACGTGGCATTGGGTCATCTGCAGGCCTTCCGTAAAGATGTCAACGGCTGCAACGCGCAGTTGACCAAGGCAGAAGAAATCATGAATACAAAATCAAACAAGGTTGACAAACTTGTAAAGCAACAGGCCTATTTGAAAATGGCCGAAGCTTGCCTCATCGACAATAATGTGCAATTAGAAAAAGCCATTGTATACCTCAACACGGCACTTCCGCTCAACGATAAGAATGCAGAAGTCTATATTCAGCTGGGCGACTACTATCGCCTGCGCGATGGTATCAACCAGAGTAATGCGATTGCGCAATACAACAAGGCATTGGAAATTGACAGCAAATCAACTCGCGCAATTCTTCGCAAAGGAATGCTTTACAAGCGCGTTCAGAACTGGGATGAAGGATTGAACTACTACAACGAGGCCATCGCGCTCGATCCCAGTTTCGCTCCTGCTTACCGCGAGAAAGCAGAGTTGTTGAAAGACGCAGCTCGTTATCCCCAAGCTATCGAAGCTTATGCGCGCTACAAAGAACTGAACGAAAACTGCCGCGTGAATCAACGTTACGCTATGTTCGTTTACCTCGCGAAAGACTACAAGAATGCTTTGATTGAATTGGAAAAAGCACTGCCTTGCAACGACAAAAACGAATACATGTATCGCGTTCTTGGCTACACCTGTTTTGAAACGGGTGAATTCGCCAAAGGGCTTCAATACATGGATACCTATTTCAAACTAGCCAAGGAATCGGGCAAAGTAAAAATTTCCGGTGGCGACTACGGGCAAAAAGGAAAGCTACTTTCGAAAACAGGTCAAGATTCATTGGCTATTGACATGTTGAAACTGGCTATAAGCGAAGATCCAACCTACCTGGACGGCTATAATGAAGTGGCCTCTATTCTGATGAAGCAAAAGAAATATGCTGACGCTGCCAATTATTACCAGCAAAAGATAGATCGCTCGGAGAAACCAGCACCGCTCGATTATTACTACCTCGGACAATCGCGCTACCGTAACAAGGAGTATATGCTTGCAGATACAGCTTTTGCATTAGCTACTTCAAAATATCCGGATGCAAACTTCTGGAGAGGCCGTTGTAAAAATGGAATGGAAGTTAATCCCGACCAACCCGAGGCGGGATTGGCAAAGCCGTATCATGAAAAATTCATTCAACTTGTGGGCGGCGACGCACGATCGATAGAGGCGAATAAAAAGAACCTGATGGAAGCGTATAACTATCTGGGCATTTACTATCTCATTAAAAAGAACTATGAGTGCAGTCGCGCCGCAATAAACAAAACACTCGAGCTAGACCCCGCAAACAAAATTGCAACCACGTTGGCTTCCGACGAATTTGTATCGAAAGCTAGCGGAACATGCGATTTGTTCTCCGGACAAACCCCTTCTTCAAACGCAACAGGCAACGAATAGAATCGTACATGGTTATAAGAATAAAGCCGCACATTCAGTGCGGCTTTTTTATGCGCATCACTTTGGGTTTGCTACATTCGCTATCCCGAAAAAAATCGATAATGAACATTTCCGACATACGACAAAAAGCTGAATCATGGATTCATTCTGCTGTAATTGATGAAGCAACAAAATCAGAAATAAAACAGCTTCTTGCGTCCGATGAAAAAGAACTGGTTGAATGCTTTTACAGTGACTTAGAGTTTGGAACGGGCGGACTTCGCGGAGTCATGGGCGTTGGTACCATGCGGATGAATGTGTACACCATCGGCATGGCTACACAAGGCCTGGCCAACTACATTCTGGCTCAATTCCCGCAATCAACATCGAGCGTGGCTATTGCGTTTGACTCGCGCAACAACTCGAAGTTGTTTGCACAAACCGCGGCCAATGTGCTATCGGCGAATGGAATTGAAGTTCACCTGTTTGATGAGTTGCGTCCTACGCCGCTGCTTTCGTACGCCGTGCGCTCGTTAAAGTGCCAGGCC
>JBILCQ010000317.1:0-2647 GCA_044353065.1 Flavobacteriales bacterium
CCCGGTGCAATTCGATGGTATCGGCTGCATATCAACTTGCGGCTCTTGAAGCACGCGTACAATCCAGGCTCGATAACACCCTACAACCACATTGGAAGTATTACGCACAGAGACGAAGTAAGCACCAGGCTGGAGATTCGAAATGGTCGATGTAGCCTGATTGTTCTGCGTAGTAAAGGAAGTCCAAGTTAAATTACCGGGTGTATAGCGATACCAAACGAAATTAAAATTCGCTCCCGCTACCTCCGGAACCACCGTCAACTCTCCCAGTTGTCCAAACGGATAATAATAAATTGGATCGTTCGGTTGACCATCTGTGTATTGCGTTTGCCCAAGGCATCCTGTACCTGACAATTGCGCGTTTATTGCTTGTGAAAGCAACAACACACAAAGGGTGATTAGATGTCGACAACTCATGAACACACTGATAAGACAATTGAAATACCTTGCGAGTTGCAAGATTGCGCAATATAAAAAGTATACATGAAACATTCAACCACAATTCAATCTTTACACATCAAAAATCTAATCCCTTTTTTATGTGCAATCGTGTTTGGACTACAAACACATGCCCAGATGCAATGCATGATGGGATTTGTTGGAATGCGATCCGCTCGTGTTTGGGTTTCTACTCCCCAGCAATGTGCAGTTGGTGTGGCCGTTTTTATACCCGGGAGCAAGTCACCTGAAAGAATTTTCAACTCGAAAACCGCTGCCGAAAAAGGGAATACATGCATTGTTGACCTCGAGGGACTGGAGCCGGGAACAACCTATGGATACCGCGTTTTCCCAATCGAAGACGACGGGTCAGGTGAAAACTTCAGTAGCATCTTTACAACACAAGAACTTTGGCAATACCGAAAAGACCCGCCTAACTTCAAGATAGCTCTGGGCAGCTGCACTTTTGTGAATGAGACCGCCTACGATCGTCCGGGTGATCCCTATGGCGATGAGTTTCATATTTTCGATACCATCGTCAAAAAAGATCCGGATCTTATGCTATGGCTGGGCGACAATATCTACTTGCGCGAAGTGGATTTTCAATCGTATGGCAGCATCATTCACCGCTATAAGCATACGCGATCGCAGCGAGAAATTCAGAACCTGATGCAGCACTGTCCCAATATGGCAATATGGGACGACCACGACTTCGGGCCCAACGATTCCAATGGATCTTTCGTTCACAAAGACTGGACGCTGGAGGCATTTAAAGCTTTCTGGCCCAACCCATCCTATGGTTTGAGTAACGAGGAATCCGGGAAGGGAATCACAACCCACTTTCAGTATTCCGACATTGAGTTCTTTCTCCTCGATAACCGATATCACCGCACTTGGAAAGATTCCATCGGTAACACGGCCTCTACCATTTTAGGTGAAACGCAACTCAACTGGCTATTACAAGCCCTTAAGCAAAGTCAGGCGCCATTCAAGCTTATTGCAATCGGCGGTCAGTTTCTCAACAGCGCTGCTGTTTTTGAAAACTATGCGAACTATGAGCAGGAGCGTGAGCTTATCATCAGAACCATTGAAAAAGAGAACATTCGCGGTGTTGTTTTCCTCACGGGCGACCGGCATTGCGGAGAGTTATCCTACATGCCTCTTCAAAACAAGAATGGCATATTCGATTTAACCGTTTCACCGCTCACCAGCAAAGCATTCGACATGTCGAAGGAAGAAAACAAATGGCGAGTTGAAAATACCGTCTCAGGTGTTCGACATTTCGCAACAATGGAATTCACAGGGAAAAGGAAACAGCGCGTATTAACTATTCGCGTTTTCGATGCGAATGGCAAGCAACTCTGGACGAAAGATGTTCCCCAATGGTGAAATCAGCTCATGCGCTCCTTTAAACGATAGAGAATCTCCTCTTCCAGATATTCGCTTCGTCCGAAATCAAGCATCTTCACTTTGCTCTCTACGCTTACAGCAACCTCTACCCTTTTATCTTCCGGAAAGATTGTAATCTCGACTCCGGTTGGAGGACTCAAAAAACTCCAACCTCTTTCTACTTGTATGGAGTTTCCGGTACTATTCACTTGTGCATCATTAAGCTTCAGCTCTCGAAGCACTTCTTGCGCAAGATGCATGGCACGTTGCTTAGAACAATAAAATACTTTCGACGTCATCGTGTGTAGTTAAGGAGCAGACAAAGATGCACGAATTCTTCAACGAACAAAGGAAAAAGTAAAGAATATCAACCAATTATAACTTTCTGTTGACAATTTAGCGAAAGGTGTCGCTGAAAAGTAAACAGGGAATAATCGTTACTTTCCTAACTCCAAACGAATCGCGTTGTATTTTACCTGGACTTCACCAGGTGGGTTAAAATATCCGTAGGCAAGATGAGGAAACTCCTCTTTAATCTTAACCATCATTTGCCTCACTCCCATACCGGGACTCAATTCTGTAATTCCCAACTTTCCAAGATACCAATCCGGATCTATGTTGAAGTTACGCCACTGAATCATCGATAAGTCACTAAAGCGAATCCAATCGCGAAGGGCTTCATACTCCTCTATCTGATCGGTCATTCCGGGAAACGTGAAATAGTTGATACTCGCCCATCCGCCATACTGTCGGACGATGCGCGCACTCTCGCGTATATCCTCAAATGCATAGTTATTGGGCAAATAATACGCTTCGTAAA
>JBILCQ010000297.1:0-2972 GCA_044353065.1 Flavobacteriales bacterium
CCGATATTCTGCTGCTATCGCCTACCGGTTCGGGAAAAACACTGGCGTTCTTGTTGCCGGTGTTGAAGGGATTGGATGCCTCCAAACCAGGCGTGCAGGCGCTCATCTTGGTTCCATCGCGTGAACTCGCCATTCAGATTGAACAGGTGTTCAAGCAAATGAGCACGGGCTTCAAAATCAATTGTTGCTACGGAGGTCATGCCACGCGCATCGAAAAGAACAACCTCAGCAGTCCGCCGGCTGTGCTCGTGGGAACACCCGGTAGAATTGCCTACCACGCGCGTAACAAAAACTTTGATGCGGCTTCGGTCCAAACGCTGGTGCTCGATGAGTTCGATAAATCGCTCGAATCCGGCTTTCAGGAGGACATGTCTGAAATCATCGGATTTCTCTCGGGAAGAAAACGCACCTTGCTGACATCCGCCACGACCATGAAAGAAATTCCTGCATTTGCGGGAATCAAAAAGTTGGTCACACTCGACTTTCTATCGCATGCGAAACCGGTGAGCTCAGAACTTCAACTCAAGTACCTGCGGGCCGATGATCAAGACAAACTGCACTTGCTGTTTCGGTTGATCTGTGCGCTCAATAACAAACTCACGCTGGTCTTCTGCAATCACCGCGAAGCAGTAGACCGCATCGGTGAATTGCTCGCAGAAAAGGGACTTTCGCATGGCGTCTTTCACGGCGGTATGGAACAGGAAGACAGAGAACGAACCTTGATCAAATTCCGAAATGGTTCGCATCGTCTGTTGATCACCACCGACCTTGCATCCAGAGGATTGGACATACCCGAGATTGAAGCGGTGGTGCATTACCAATTGCCAACAACACACGAAGTCTATACGCACCGCAACGGACGCACAGCGCGCATGAATGCGCATGGCACCGCCTATATTTTGCTTTCATCTATTGAGCATATCCCGCCATTTATAAAAACAAAACCGGAATTGGAAACACTGCCGGAAAAAGCTGTCATACCCGGAAATCCACCCTGGAGAACCTTGTATTTCGGAGCCGGCAAAAAAGATAAGATTGGTAAAATTGATATCGTGGGTGTGTTGCTCCAAAAAGGAAAACTCGCAAAGGATGAATTGGGCTTGATAGAAGTACTCGACCGCATGTCGTTTGCTGCCGTGAAAAGCGACAAGATCGAAAAGGTTGTAGCGCTCATTCGCAACGAAAAAATGAAAGGAAGAAAGATCAAAGTGGAAATTTCATAAGTCCATCCCCGCCTATTCAACGCGTAATATTGCGAGGTGATTCACCAAGATTATCTCCCTCAAATCGCCCATCAGTTGGGCATTGGCACCAATCAGATTTCTGCTGTCATTCAACTGTTGGATGAAGGCTGCACCACTCCCTTCATTGCTCGATACCGAAAAGAAATGACTTTCGGATTGGATGAGGTGCAGATCGAAAACATCCGTTTGCTTCATGTGAAATTCTCGGAAATGGTGAAGCGAAAGAGTTCCATTCTCGATACGATTCGGGAATTGGGCAAGCTCACCGCAGAGTTGGAGCGATCCATTGTGAACTGCTGGGACAACAATTTGCTCGAAGACATTTATTTGCCCTACCGCCCCAAACGCAAAACCAAGGCGAGCATCGCCCGTGAAAAAGGACTGGAGCCATTGGCAACCTGGATCATGCAGGAAAACAATTCGAATCCGGAAATGGAAGCACGCAGGTTTCTGACAAGTGATGTGGCTTCTATTGAGCATGCGCTGCAAGGAGCACGCGATATCATTGCCGATGTAATCAATGAAGATCCCAACGCACGTGCTTTGGTGCGTCAGGAATTTGAACGCTATGCTATTATTGAAACGAAAGTCACGAAGGGAAAAGAAACAGAAGGCATCAAATACAAAGACTATTTTGCTTTCAATGAACCTCTGAAACGTTGCCCATCGCATCGCTTGCTCGCTGTATTTCGCGGTGAAGAAGAGGGTTTTCTAAAACTAAATATTGAGCCCAACGAAGCAATCGTAGTCGAAAAACTTCAATCCCGTTTCATTCGCCGCAACAATCTATGCAGCGAGCAAATGGAAATGGCCGTGAAAGATTCCTACAGGCGACTGCTGTGTGCGTCGATGGAAAGCGAAAGTCGAAGCATGGCGAAAGCCAGAGCCGATGAAGAAGCGATCAAAGTCTTCGCAGAAAATCTGAAGCAATTGTTGCTCTCGGCACCCCTGGGAAGTAAACGCATACTAGCCTTGGATCCTGGATTTCGTTCTGGTTGCAAATTGGTTTGTTTGAATGAAGAAGGAAAGCTGTTGGATGAAGATGTCATCTATCCGCATGAACCGCAATTGGAAGTGCAAAAGGCGGCAAGCAAAATGCAATCGTTTGCGCGAAAGCACCGAATCGAAGCCATCGCAATAGGAAACGGCACAGCCGGTCGCGAGACCGAGCAGTTTGTTCGTGGTCTTGAGTTCGAACATCCGGTGGTGGTGCACATGGTGAATGAAAATGGTGCATCCGTTTATTCAGCATCGGAAGTGGCGCGCGAAGAATTTCCGGATAAGGACATCACCTTGCGAGGCGCCGTTTCTATTGGCAGAAGGCTCGCGGATCCATTGGCGGAGTTGGTGAAAATCGATCCCAAGGCCATCGGTGTCGGACAGTACCAGCACGATGTGGATCAGAACAAGCTCAAGCAAAGTTTAGATGTTGTGGTGGAAAGTTGTGTGAATCAAGTGGGTGTCAATCTCAATACGGCCAGCAAAAGTTTGCTGACGTACGTTTCCGGGTTGAGCGAGCAAACGGCGCAAAACATTGTGGAGTATCGCAATGAACATGGTGCATTCACATCGCGACAGGAACTGAAGAAAGTTCCTAGGTTGGGTCCAAAAGCCTTCGAGCAATGCGCAGCATTCACGCGCATTCCGAATGCAAAGAACATTCTCGACAACAGCGCGGTGCATCCGGAGAGTTATGAGATTGTAGAGAAAATGGCGAAGCATTATTCA
>JBILCQ010000298.1:0-2971 GCA_044353065.1 Flavobacteriales bacterium
TAACAGGTTTAAATAGAATAAGCCCTTTTTTTCGATCTTCGGTTTCTTCGATAGCTTCAATGCTAAAACGATCTTGCTCAGAAATTTTCTGCCTCATCGACTCATCCAATTCACTGACGTTGTAATTCAGATCAGCATTTGCTGAGCCCGACGGCACAGTATCTGTCGCGTTGCTTAGCGTGCCTCCCGAGAGGATTACTTTCAAGTCGTTGAGGTATCGTTCTGTTTTGCGTGACTCTTCCAGCAAAGAATCTGCTTGAAAGCGAGCGATGCGCGCCTCTTCGCGGTAGATGGTTGAAGCGTAGTCGGGAATAACGTAGTTTTTCAGCGGAGTAAAGGCAACCAACAAATAGATAAGCGCACCAAATACAACGAGCATTCCACCAAACATGATGATTACGTTGAGCGGAGTAAGCGAGTATGAAAACTTCTCTTCGAATGTCGACTCATTGAGCACGGTCAACCGGAAACGACTCTTCAGTCGTTTCAATAGCTTTTTTCGTTTCGGTTGAGGTGTTGCTACCATTTTTAATTCGAATCTTTGCGTTGGCAAACAATTACGGGCAAAAATGAAATAATTTTGACCCATTCCTGTTAGTTGCGGGCAATAAAATCTTGGTTTTGTGAAAAAACACGTTTTGGTAAGAACAATCAGCTTATTCTTCATAGCGCTGCTTTACGCGGCCTGTTCTACCAAGAGAGATGGAACGATGTCGCGACTTTACCACAACATGACGGGCCATTACAACGGCTATTTCAACGCCAATGAACTTGTAGTGAAAAGCGCGGCGAAGCTGTCGGAAGGCCATAAGGACAACTACGATAAGCTATTGCCTATTTTCACTTATGGCACACCCGAAGAGGCGAAGGCCGTTTATCCGGACCTTGAAAAAGCAATCACAAAGTGTGAAAAGGTGGTGAGCCGTCACACGATAAAGGATGATTCGAAGGAGGGTAAAAAGCGGCCTGCTTTCAATAAGTGGATTGACGACAACTACATGGTAATAGGGCAGGCTTATTTTTACAAGCAGAGCTATTACAAGTCGGCTGACGTCTTCCAATATGTAAACAGAAAGTTTAAGAAGCCCGAAGTTTCGGTCAAGAGTAATACATGGCTTGCAAAGACGTACACGGAAGACAAGGAGTTTGGAAAGGCCATCCAGGCGTTGACTCGTGCCGAAGGAGAGGTTGACAAGGATGGTGTATCACGCGCGCAAAGGGCGGATTATCACTTGACATTCGCGGATGTTTATATGCATCAAAAGAAATGGGAGAAGGCCACCCAAGAGTTGGAGAAGGCCATCGGCTCTATCAAGAAGAAGCGGGATCAGGCGCGTCCGCATTTCGTTCTGGCGCAACTATATCAGCAAATGAACAGAAGTAGCGACGCCATGACGCATTATGAGGCTGTCGTTCATTCGCATCCACCGTATGAGTTGGAATTTCACGCACGAATTAACAAGGCACTCTCCTATAGCCGCACCGGCGGCAGCTCCGGAGAAATTCAGAAGGAGCTGTTTAAGATGTTGAAGGATGCCAAGAACGCGGAATATGTGGATCAAATTTATTATGCACTGGGCGATATCGCATGGGAGGAGCAGCGACGAGAAGACGCGATCAATTTCTATCGTAAATCGATAGAGACAAGTACCACCAATACGGCTCAGCGGGCGAAAGCATTTTTGCGCTTGGCCGATTTGTATTTCGACGAGCGCCAATATTCCTCAGCACAGGTTTATTATGATAGCACGCTTGCGAAAATTGACGCTACGCATGAACGCCATCCGGAAATTAAGGCCAGAGCTGAGTCGCTTACGGAGTTAGTTCAGCATTTGAATGCAATACAGCTGTTTGATAGCTTGACGGTAGTTTGTGCTTTAAGCCCTGAAGAGCTAGATAAAAAAGTGAAGTCAATGGCCGACCGAATGGCGGCGGCGATGGAGCAAAAACGATTGGAGGACGAGCGCTTGGCAGAGGAAGCTCGCTTGGCTGCTGAAGAATCGGGAATTTCGGGAACGTTCTGGTGTTACAATACTGATCTCAGAGAAAAGGGGCGTAATACATTCAGCGATGAATGGGGTGCTAGGCCTCTCAAAGATTATTGGAGACTTCAGTCGAAACTATCCGAAAGTTTTGGCCCGGGTGAAGAAGCAGTGACTACGGAAGAGGTAAGTGAAACAGCTGAGCCAGAGTCTCCCGATGATAAGTATAAAACACCCTCAGCCGACGAATTGAAGGGCTCATTACCATGTGCCAGCGAAGGCGAAATGAAGGAGATTAAAAAGTCGGCCGCAGAAGGATATTACAACGCGGGCGTGGTTTATAAAGAGAAGCTCGACGATGACGATAACGCGATCAGTACTTGGGAAGAATTGTTGGCCAACATGGAGGAAAGTGGTTACCATCCTACCACCTACTACCAACTATTTCGCACATGGTTAGCCAAAGAGGGTAAGAAAGGCTATGTCAAGAATCCGTTTTGTGAGAGTTGTAATTCTAAGTATTGGGGTGATGAAATCAAATCGCGATACCCGGGCAGCGATTGGGCGATGCTTGTCGATAATCCAGGGTTCCTCGATATTCAGGACATGCGTAAGGCAAAAGAAAACGAGGCGTATCAACAGGCCTATAATTATTACACTTCGCGCCGTTATTCGAAGTCTCGAGAATATTGTGATAGCATCATTTCGGCAGAACCGCTCAACGGTCTTCTATGTAAGTATAAGTTACTAAGGGCTGTTTGTGTTGGATATTCGGATGCTCCCTATGGAGTGAAGGAGAATTATCAAAATGAGTTGAACAAATTAGTGCAAGAATGCGCAGGAACAGAAGAGGCCGGTCGAGCTGATCAGTTGTTGCGTGTATTAAGAGCCGGAGATGAAATAGACACGTCGGGTCCGTTGCAGCCTGGCTCTGAAGCAGCTATGGACTCTCTGCAAACAGAGTCAATGTCGCCCGACACAGCAGCATT
>JBILCQ010000299.1:0-2967 GCA_044353065.1 Flavobacteriales bacterium
GTTAGCATGATGAATAAAATTTGAGTTGGTCGCGCAAATATGGAGGAAAATCAACGAATCAAACTGAAAAGAATGTTATCGAATTTTAGGATGTCTCAACGGCTTTGATTTTTTCAGCCGGATAAATGATTCGGGTTAGATGAAGTCCTTGAGCGGGAACGCTTTCTCCGGCTTTGGGCCGTTTTCCCGACTCAACAATGGAAATGAACTGTTCAAGTGAAATTCTACCTCTTCCAACATCGACCAGTGTTCCTACAACCGCTCGAACCATGTTGCGCAAAAAACGGTCTGCCGTGATGTGAAATACCAGCTTGGAACCATCCACCACCCATTGAGCATGGCGCAAATCGCAAATCGTTGTCTTTTGTCCGCCGCCTGTTTTGCAAAACGCAGCGAAGTCTTTGTATCGAAGTAAAAGCTGCGCTGCCTCATTCATTTTTGCTACGTCTAATGGCCACGGGTAGAATGTCGAAAAGCGCTGTGCGAAAGGATCTCTTTGCTGATGAATGTGGTATTCATAACTCCGCTCAATGGCATCGAAACGCGCATGCGCCAAGTAATCAACTTGCCAAAGGCCAAACAACCCAATGTCTTTGGGCAACATCAAATTCAACTTGAAGAATATCTCTTCTTTGTTTTCGATGGGCTTCTCTGCATTGAAATGAAGATAGAATTCCCGAGCGTGAACGCCGGCGTCCGTTCGACCACATCCCACCGAGACCACTTTTTCTTGGCGAAGCAATTTGCGCAGAGCCGATTCAATCTCTTCCTGAACCGAATGACCATTGAGCTGACGTTGCCATCCGTGATAATTTGTTCCATCATACGACAAGTGGAGGAAGTATCGCTTCCACATGGGCTTGTCGCTCATTGTAGTTTCTGTTTTGTCCATGCTCATTCGAAAAATTGATCTTCAAAACCCACGAGATAAAGTTTCTCTTGAGCTCGTGTAAATGCTGTATAAAACCACCGGTTCAATTCAACTCCGGCCATTTCATCTGTGATATAACCTTGGTCGGTAAAAACACAGGGCCATTGTCCTCCTTGTGCTTTATGACAGGTGATTGCATAGGAAAACTTAACCTGAAGTGCGTTGAAGTATGGGTCGCTTTTGATTGCTTTTTTGATTTGACGCGCATCTTGTAAATCCATGTAGTCTTCTGAGATCAGTTGCGCTAATGCCATCCTCTCCTCCGAAGGCAGCGATGAATGATTGTCCCAGATTGTATTGCAGAGCAGTATTGTTTCGAACTCCGGCATATCCGGATAGTCGGGCATTTTTACAATGGCGCGGCAGAACCTGAATTTTCCGCGATCTTCAAAATTCAGTACTCGCTTTATCTCTAGAATGTCGCCATTGGCAATGAAACCGGCCGAATACTCTTCAGGCCGCAACCAGAAATAGTTATTCTTCAGTACCATCATCCTATCGCCGGAGTTTATCTCTTCTTCCAGCCAGAGTATGCGCTGACGAATCTGCTGATTAAACAAGTTTGCTCTTTTGTTGCTGCGGGTAATAATGATCAAATCATCCTTACCATATTTCGCATAAGCATTTTCCAGGTATTCCTGGAGATCTGTTTCAATGCGCTCAATATCGATGAAGCTTTGCGTAGTCAATTTCGGTAAACTTGCCTTGCCTTCTTGTATCAGCGCCCTCAAGCCGGTTGCGTTTTCAAGAATGCCGGAGCCCTTCTGCTGACGAATAACCTCGTTCAATTCAATTTCAGCGATGTTGAGGTAATAACGGCTTTTCAATTCATGCAGTTGCAAGGCCGGACTTTCGGCGCTGCCCACCGGAGGCAGCTGCGCTGTGTCACCAATAAACATGAGTTTGCAGCCGTCGCCACTAAAGACATGGCTTATTAAATCGTCCAATAAGTTGTTGTAAGGCTCGCTTTGAGCTTCACCAATCATCGAAGCTTCATCAACAAGAAAGATGGTATTCGAAAGTTGATTTTCCTTCAGTTCAAAGACTCCTTCCACACCTTTTATTTGGCGCGAATAGTAGATGTGACGATGAATAGTTCCCGCAGTGCGTCCGCTGTAATTGGCCAAAACCCTTGCTGCCCTTCCGGTGGGTGCAAGAAGCACATACGGAATTTTCAGTTGTTCCAATGCCTGCACCAGCAGACTTACACACGTCGTTTTTCCTGTGCCTGCATACCCCCTGAGAAGTAGAGCACAACGCTCCTTTTCGGAAAGTGTGAATCGCGAGAACGCATGAAACAGCCGTCTTTGCCCATCTGTCGGCTCATGCTCGAAAGCTTGAAGCAAGTAGGCTTCAAGCTTCATGCTTTCGGAATCAGATGCTTTTGGTGCGTTCACAATAAATTCAATTTCCTTACAAAGAAAACACATCTGTTTTTCTCTG
The DNA here is from genome assembly GCA_044353065.1 of Flavobacteriales bacterium. GTDB lineage: Bacteria > Bacteroidota > Bacteroidia > Flavobacteriales_D > Sanyastnellaceae > JAIBBG01. The sequence goes on from JBILCQ010000299.1 coordinate 2,375, forward strand.
CTTAGCTTAGCAGCGGAATAACGTATGCCATGTCAGTATTTGATCCGGAATTGGCCGCCCGCATGAAGATGCCCAAGGAACTGCTCGATAGGGCAGGAGAGTTGCACCTGGCAATGCACCTGGGTGTTGACTTTATTCATGCATCACTCTATGATTTCTCTGCTTCAACTTGTTTGTGGGATGTTCAGTCAGTTATACCCGCAGGCATCAGCATTCAAAAATTCATTTATCAGCGCAATTGGCTCGAAGGCATTTATCGCCGTTGCACAATTACGTTCGATACGGATCGCTACGCATTAGTTCCACGTTCATTGTTCGATGAGAATGTTGTGGCTGATTATCTGAATATGCAACATGGCTTTATGGATGGAAGTGCTGACTATATAGAGCTTCCAGAAGCAGAAGCAGTGTTATGCTTTGAGGTTCCGAATTGGAAAACAGAACTGATTCAACACTTTCCTAACGCGAGGTTAATTCCGTTGAGTGCGCTACTTACCAAAGTCGCAGCAACAAAATTTCAGCAACAGCAGGAGTGTATTCTCGTTGCTGTCTCTCCCGAAGCTGTAACATTGGCATGTGTTCGCAATAAGTCG
>JBILCQ010000300.1:0-2964 GCA_044353065.1 Flavobacteriales bacterium
TCGAAGTAAAACTCGTCAAGCCCCAGGTGAATGGCAATTGCGCGAAGCATATAGCGGCCGGTGTTTTCCAAATCGCGGTATGCTTGAATACCAACTTCATTGAAACCGGGAAGTTCTTCCGTAAAAATGTTCTCCGGATATTCAGACTTTATTGGATCACCGTCAGTAACTTCTTGACCAAAATGCCAGAACTCTTTCAGGTCGCCGGCATTGCTGCCCTTGGCGTGTTCGCGACCAAATGAGGTATACCCGCGCTGACCCGCAAGTTCGACCACTTCATATTTCTTTTTCGTTTCTTCCGGTAAGTCGAAGAAAGCTTTCACTTCCGTGTAAAGACTTTCAACAGTCCCTGTTGCAATAAGATGGTTTTTAACGGCAACAAAGCCGATGTCTTCGTAAGCTTGACCCAGTTGCGCAACAAATTTCTTTTTCTGTTCTGCATTGCCGTGAACGAAATCGTTCAAATCGACACTGGGAATTCCCATTTCATGGAGGCTCATACTTTGATTTTTGTTTGAAGTTCGAAATTTAATCAGAAACAAGAACAGTCTAACCCATGCCAGACTGCTCTTGTTTTATGAATGAAACGATTTATTCCAACGTAATAATTTGCGTGTGGCGCGTTGTGTTGCCACACGAATCGGTGCACAACCAGGTCCTGGTAATGCTATTTTCCGCAATCACTTCATGGAAGATGACGTCAAATGATTCACCGCTATTGTCGATTACCCCGAATTGCGCAGGCTGCGGTATCATGTCGCGTGTAGTTGTGATATTGGGCGCTTCACCTAGTAGGCGCGGGGGCTGCTTATCTGAAATATGAACGATTTGTTGGGCTTCCGCTTTGTTGCCTGCCGTATCGGAATATCTAAATGTGCGAACCAATGTGCCTAGACATCCACCGGAAAAGATATTTTCTTCGTATGAAATAGAAACCTTCCCACTTGCAGAAGTCGCTGAAATGGTTGGTAATTCAGCTAGGGCATCAATGTCGCACGTAATTTCTGTTTGATACGGTTGCACTTTGATTTGAGCTTGCGTTGATAAAGAAAGCGCAGCGAAAAGTGCCAATGCGAACTTCTTGAGTTTCATTTTTTCGTTTTTACAGTTTGTGTAAAACTAAAGGAGGAAAACGAGGGCAATGTTGCCGAACCCCACAAACAATTAACCGAGCATGTTTGAAATCATTCCCAGGACCTGCCGTTGATGCTGAGCAGATTGTCAAGGGGTATGCGCAATCCGTCGCCCGTGTAGAGGAATTCTGAATTGTTTTCTCTCGATAAATGGGCAATGCGAGATTGAAATTCGCGAATGGTTCCGTTTTCGAAAAACCGAAGAATGACGTTGTTGTTAGCCATCGTACTTGAAGAATTGATGCTTCAAAAAAACAATAGTTCTTTGATGTGGCTTTTATGGCAGTGTAACGCTTCCGTTAAACTACTGCGATACGTTTTCGTGCGTGTTTGAATAGCGCAATGTCTATTTTCGCCAATATGCTTGTTCAAACAGCTTCGATACACGGGTTAAAGCGCTCTGATTATGATACTCTGCTTTCTCGTGGTTGGTTTCGTGGAAACGGCATCGTTTACCGCAGTGAGGTTGTTTGCATTGATGGAGGCGTTTTCGGAATTCGCAATATTCGATTTCCGGTAAACTCGTTTTCCATGCGCACAAGCCATCGGAAGTTGTTTTTGGCCAACAATAAACGTTTTACAGTTCGAATCGGAACACCTCGTTGTGATGCACAGCGAGAGAACTTGTATCAAGAGCTGACACCACGCTTCAAGGCTTTTGTCCATGAATCGCTCGATGGCTTGCTACTTTCGCCGCGCACCTGTGTGGAGTTTGATACACTGGAAATAGCTGTCTATGATGGCTCCAAGTTAATTGCTGCCAGTTACATTGATGTGGGCGATAGGAGTATGGCTTCGATTCTTTGTATCTACAGCCAGGATTATAAAAAATATAGTCTTGGAATGTATACCATGCTGCTGGAGCTTGATTTGGCTAAGCGGCTGGGGCTCGACTACTATTACCCGGGTTACATTCTCGATAGTCCGTCGGCTTTCGATTATAAGTTGTTGCTTGGCCCGTGTGAATGGTTAACCGATCAGCAGAGTTGGAGCACAAATAAAGGCGACGCAGATCCCGGAAAGGGGGAACTCATTCGCAGAAAGCTCGCAGAAGCGGAAGAAAAACTGAGAGCTGCGGGACATTGTCCAAAGCGTGTAGTGTATCCATTCTACACCTTGGGGCATTTGCTTTTGGAACGGCCTGATTTACTCCGAGTGCCATCTTATCTTGTCATCGAATCATCGGTGGGCCCTTTGGCCATAAGCTTCGATCTTCAGATGGATTCTTACATCTGTTTTGATCTTCACCAAGCGAAGGAACTTGACTTTGTGCATTCATTAAAGCTATCGAATGACTACCTTCTCGGGAGCAGTTATGAGTTGAATCCATTGTGCTGCACGTTTTTTCACCGGCTTCGTGAAGATGCGTTTTCAGAAGATCTCAATCACATCATTTCAATACTGAAGCTTGCTGAGTCTTCTATTTAGGAGGAGCTACAATTATGTCCATTGAAGATGATATTTGACAACCATTAACAGCCATCCTTTTTAGCATTGCTCGGGAAGCTTACATTTGCGCTCCATAAAATGAGGTATTTACTACTCCCGTTCTTCCTTTTCTGTGCCACCGAAAATTTACTTGCGCAACAGAAATTCATTCTCCAGGTTTCGGGGGTTGTGGTAGCTACAGACTCACTCATTCCGGTTCCGTACGCTACTGTTTTCCGATCGAGTGATAATCGCGGTACATTCTCAGATCACACGGGTTACTTCACTCTTCCGGCAGTGGCGGGTGATACCTTGAATTTCATTTTTCTTGGATTGAAGCGTTCCAGCTATGTCATTCCTAATGATACGTCGCAAGCGCACATTTCCATTGTGCAGTGGATGG
>JBILCQ010000301.1:0-2950 GCA_044353065.1 Flavobacteriales bacterium
GCGCACCGATTACGGTGATGCCCGATTTACGAACGCTATCATTCACTGAGGAAGGGCCAAAGTCAGGCTTCCATTCTGTGGTGCTGATTTTTTCAATGGCTTCGTATTCTCCTTTGCGGCAATGTGCCAGGTTGCGACGCTCTTCGGTTTTCGCTGCATATTCATAGAAGTAACCGGGAATGCCGAGTTCGCTGCCAACGCGCTCACCTACACTGCGTGCGATTGCAATACACTCTTCCATGCTGACGCCACTGATTGGAACAAACGGACAAACATCCGTTGCACCCTGTCTAGGATGCTCGCCTTTGTGCGTGCGCATATCGATTAGCTCTTGTGCTTTTTTGATCAGCTGGAAAGCCGCCTCTGCAACAGCTTCCGGCTCACCCGCAAACGTTATGACGGTGCGGTTCGTGCTTGCGCCGGGATCCACATCCAGGAGCATGACACCCGGAACAGTTTCAACTACGGAAGTGATTGTATTGATTTTAGCCTTGTCGCGGCCTTCAGAAATATTCGGAATACACTCAATAATACGTTGCATGGTTTGCTTTTTTTACGAGCGCAAATATGGCCTACAACTGCAGCTTCGTGAAACAAAAAAGCAACGGAATTACTGACCGAGAATAACCCGTTCAATACGGTTCTTTCCGAAACTATACATGATAGCTCCTAGTTGATCGAGAGGCTCCGTGATGATGATGTTCGCCTTCTTGCCTGGGGTAATTGTTCCATGCGACGTTACCAAACCCATGGCATAAGCCCCGTTGAGGGTGGAAGCGTTCACCACTTCGTTGGGTGTCATTCCCATGTAAATACAAGCCAGACTATTCACCAAGTTCATATTGCCGCTAGGCGCGCTGCCAGGGTTGTAGTCGGTGGCAAGCGCTAGAGGCAATCCGGCATCGATGATTTTGCGGGCAGGGGTGTACGGTATTTTGATGAACAATGAGCATCCCGGCAACGCAACCGGCATAGTCGAAGTGGCAGTTAGAGCCTGGATATCTTCATCGGTCAATACTTCGAGATGATCAACACTCAGCGCACTGTATTTCACGCTTGCGGCTATACCTCCGATTGCATTGAACTGGTTGACGTGGGTTTTCGGGCGAAGTCCATGTTTGACTCCTGCTTCCAGAATGCGCTCAGTTTGAGCGACACTGAAGTAATTTTCTTCACAAAACACATCGATGTATTCTGCAATGCCTTGGGCGGCTACCTCAGGAATCATGTCGTTGATGAGGTGTTCGATATAAGCTTCCGGGTTCGATTTGTACTCTTTCGGAATGGCATGCGCACCCAGAAACGTTGCTTTGATCGTGAGAGGAGAAAGGCTTTTTAAACGGTCGATTACACGAAGCATTTTTAGTTCGCTTTCGAGTGTTAATCCGTAACCACTTTTTATTTCGACGGCGCCAGTACCCATCGCTTGTATTTCTTGTAAACGCTTGAACGCTGATTCCACCAAAACCTCTTCAGGTGTTTCAGCTAGTAAAGCGGCAGAGTTCAAAATGCCGCCACCTCGCGCAGCTATTTGTTCGTAGGTGAGTCCGTGAATACGATCTACAAATTCGCCCACACGCGAGCCCGCATAAACGATGTGTGTGTGCGAGTCGCACCAAGCCGGAAGCACCATGCGACCATCGGCCTCAATTACTTCGAGTCCTCGCCAGTCACTAATGCCAGGCCAGTCGGCCATGGAGCCATAATCTGCAATGAGTCCGTCTTCGATGGCTAGCCAAGCGTTTTCTAAACTCGGCAAATCGCTCATGGCTCTGCCTGAGAGTTTTGATGGTGCTTCATCGTAAACGCTAAGAAGCGTCTTTATGTTCTTGATGAGAATGCGCGACATGGGGCGAAGGTAGTTTTTTCAAAGCAATGAGCAAGCATATGCGAATCGCGAAGTGAGACGTGTCTTTTTTTTAGTTCTGCACGAGTTGACTGTTGAAATGAGTGGTAGCATATTGATTTAAGGAATTTTTTGTACGGCTTTTAATTGAGTGAGTATATTTGCAACATTATTGCATTAATGGCTCGGGTTCTACTCTCATATTTTTTTCTGTTGAGTTTCTCTTTTGTCTCCTTCGCCCAAAAACTGGAGGGTTTAGTCTATGATGCGAACAATTCAATACCGATTCCTTTTGTTTCCGTTTACTTGGTGGAGACCGATGAAAGTTGCGCGACCGATAGTAGCGGTCGATTTGTGTTAGGTGCCCCCAACCTCAAGTTTTTCAAACTTCGTTTTGTAGCGCTGGGGTATGAGTCGTTCACCGGACTTTATGAGTTGGATGGTCAGCAGATAATTGTTCGGTTGGTTCCCAAGCACCTCGACTTGCACGAGGTCACAGTATCCGGGGCACTTTCACAAGCTCAATCGGAGAATCCATTTCATATCGAGTCTCGAAAGATAGACGACCTAACAGCCATTGCCGCAATGAATATGGGCGAGGCCATTGCGCGAATTCCCGGTGTATATCAGTCAAGTTTGGGCAATGGTATTGCCAAGCCGGTGGTTCGTGGCATGCAGGGCATGCGCGTGGTTACACTTATGAATGGCTTGCGTATCGAGAGTCAGCAATGGGGCGGTGATCATGGTATGGGTATTACAGATCTGGGGCTTGGAAATGTGGAGGTCATCAAAGGGCCGGCCTCCCTGCTTTATGGAGCGGATGCATTGGGAGGCGTCGTATACTTCAACGATCAACCGCATGCGGCTACCGGTAAGCGCGAATTGGAAAGCAAAACGCTTTTTCAAAGCAATACCATGGGCGTTACCCAGCGTTTTATGTATCGTGAAGCACGCGAGAAGGTGCGATGGCAATTGGGCGCGGGCTATGGCAATCATGCCGATTTCCAATTACCGGGTGGTCGCTTTGCGCAAAACTCTCGATTTAATGAAGCAGTGCTGAAATCTGTTTTGTCCTTTAACGGAAAACGAAGCGTTCATCACTTT
>JBILCQ010000302.1:0-2920 GCA_044353065.1 Flavobacteriales bacterium
TGCCGTATTTCCAAAATCAAGTTCGTAGCCGTTGAGGGTTGCACTAAAATTCATCACGACTAGCGCATAAACGCTTCCTGATGTAACAGGAACATCCGCATTAAAGGGCGGTCCGAATGCATTCCCAGGACCATTGGAACTGCCGGAACCACCCAGTGCCGATGATATCCCTGTCGGACCATTAGGCGTCGGAGCAAACTCACCATACGAGTTACAGCTTATCTCGGGTGAAAGTCCTGAGTTGATGCCGGCACAGCCGTTTTCAGTAATATCGAACAGCGACCAATCGTAATCGTCCGCATTGCTGCTGGGCTGAAGAACAAATCCGAATAAACCATCAGTTTGTGGCGAGAAGATGTACCAGGCGCTATTGAACTCACCGCCGGTTTGGCAACTGCCCGGTGCTACTTCAAATATGTTTCCTGTCCCAGCCGGTGAATCATTTTCATCATAGACAACATTGCAAACCGACGTAGCGGTATTGCAATCGCTTTGGGCTTTTATGTGCATGCACCAAAGCATCGAAATCGATATGAATGTGGCCGGCCTAAACATGGGTACAATGTTGTTGCTAATATAGGATAGTATGATGTTTACTGAATATGCTTTAAACGAATGCTAAAACAAAAGCATTCACACTCTTTATACGTATCTGGCAAAATATATTCAGTCATGGAATGTCTGATAAATTGATTGCTTTCGCTGGTTGTATTTTTGACGAGTCATGGCCGTGCGCATTTTATTCCTTTTCCTGTTTCTGAATGCCTATTCACTATTGTCAGCCCAGACGGTAATTGATGGGGAATTGACTATTCAAGGAGGCGAGCCGGCATCGTTTGCTTCAGTGGCAGCAACAAACCTTTCCACTGGAAAATTAAAGGGAGTCAATGCTGACGGTGATGGCAAGTTTAGTTTCAAGTTGGATGAAGGGACTTATTCCATTACGGTCCATTTGATGGGATACAGGAATGCCGACACCACCATTGTTGTCGGAAGGAACCTGCGTCAATCCCTCGTACTTCAGTTAATTGAAAATCCATCTGAGTTAGCCTCCGTTCAAGTTTTCGCTGATCGAAAAGGTATAGCTAGGGAGGTTGTTGCTAAGGCCATCGATGCGAGAAAGCAACACGCGGAGGGAAGTGAAACGTCGATGCGTTATAACTCATATACGCGAACATCGGTGCAGAGCTTGATACCGGATACTGCCGAACTGAAAAATGATTCGTCCGATGTGAAAATCAAGAAAAGGGACCGGCCAATCATTCGCACACAATATCACCTATCGGAAACGCAGACGCTGTCTCATTATAAATTTCCGAATAGCTACAGCGAACAAGTCATGGGTGTTCAGGAATACACCAAGGAGAAACCGGCCGGTAGCGGTGCCTCCGCTTCTGTTACTTTTTCGTATGGAGAATCGGATATTATCCCCGATCAATGGACGTATGACGATAACTACATCCTCAAGTCTCTGCAGGGATTTCATGAGTTTGACATCTACAACCGGCTGCTGTTTATTCCTTCGTTGAGTGATAAGAAAATTTTATCCCCTATTGGGGAAGGAGGTCAGTTGAGTTATGCATACGATTTGGTTTCCGCAGTCGATTCAGCCGGTGTGAAATTGTATACGATAGGTTTCCATGGAATTTTCCCGGGAGAGCCGTTGCTTAAGGGCAGCATGATCATTCGTTCATCCGATTGGGCTGTTACATCCGTCAAGTATGGTATGCCGAAGGGAACCATGAAGTTTTTTAGTGATTTGGAAGTGGAAGCGAAATATGTGATGAATGAATTCGGGCATGCTCAACCGTTGACCACAAACGTAGCGTATGTCATTGAGGAGGGATTGAGCCGCTACTATGGAACCATTAACCGCAGCAGCGATGAATGGATTTCGGATACTGTCGATTTTAAGTTTACAGAAGAGATTCGGAAGTACGACGTGCAGGCATTCGATCGCGATTCATCCTTTTGGCAACAACTACGAACAGAAGGGTTTGATGGTGTTGAGACTTTGTATATCAAGGCTTGCGATAGTTTGCAGACATTGTATGCCAGCGATGATTACTATGCTGAAATTGATTCTTCTTACAATGCGCTTCGATGGATTGATTTCTTGCTCTACGGTATCGGTTATCGCAATCGGGTAAAGGACTATTCCTTTTACATCAATCCGCTCACCATGCAAGTGAATCCATTTGGTATTGGTGGTTATCGCCATCGTATCGGTGGTTCATTTAAAAAGGAGTTTGAGAATGCGTACACGCTGGAAATTGAAGGCGAGGCAGACTACGGGTTTCGAAACAACGATTTGCGTGGAAGAGGAGGGGTAGGGCTTACATACGTGCCGCTGAAGTTCGTTCGCACGTTTCTTCGCTTCGGTGATTATTACGACATGGTCAATAATTACGCATCATTGGGCTCCATGTTCAGTCGAAGTAATTATGTGCGCACGCAAACCTGGAGCATAGCGCAACGAGTGGAAGTAGTGAATGGACTTTTTGCCGAATTGACGTTTGATTTTTCGGATCAAAAACCAATCGTGAATTTGCTCTCCGATCGCTGGTCGGAGCAAGTGTTTGGAGATGTAAACACACCACTCGATTTTCAGCGATACATTAAATCTGAGTTTAAACTTGAAATGAAGTATCGTCACAAGCAAAAGTTTATCATCAAAAAGGGACGTAAGATTTTGCTGGGTTCTGTTTATCCAGATCTGAAGTTGGTATATCGCAAAGGCGTTCCGGGATTGCTCAATAGCGAGGTCAATTTCGATTATGTGGAAGTTGGATTGAAACACGCTAAAACCGTTGGTCGTCTGGGAGACGTTGATTGGTCGGTGTTGGCCGGATCTTTTGTAAACAAGAAAAATTTGCGCTTGCTTGAGCATCGATATTTCCGAGGGTCTGATATCTTCTTC
>JBILCQ010000061.1:0-10112 GCA_044353065.1 Flavobacteriales bacterium
GTCATCGTAAAGGAAGCGCAAGACATGAAAGAATGGAAGAGCAGAAAGAAGGAAGATGATGATGAAGACATGAAGCATCTGCTTCATTATTTGCAACAGCCAACGCCATCGACGCTACTTGTATTCAATTACAAAAACAAAACACTCGACAAGCGAAAGAAAGTTTACAAGCAACTCGAGAAAACGGGGGTAGTATTCGACTCACAAAAAATCAAGGATTACAAACTGCCCGAATGGATTGAAAATTATGTGAAAACACGTGGTTTCAAGATAAACGGCGGAGCTGCTCAACTGCTGGCAGAATACCTCGGAACCGATTTGAGCAAAGTGGTTAATGCCGTAAATAAACTGGCCATCATTCTACCTGCCGGAAGTGAAATAAACAGCCAACACATTGAGCAAAACATTGGCATAAGCAAAGACTACAATGTGTGGGAATTGCAGAAAGCACTCGGGCAAAAAGATGTCATGAAGGCCAATCGCATCATCACTTATTTCGAAGCCAACCCGAAATCGAATCCCATTCAAATGGTGCTGCCTTCCCTCTATAACTACTTCGCTAAACTGGCAGCCTACATATCTATACCTGACAAGCGCAATGCCGCGACTGAACTAGGCATGACAACCTGGGCACTCAACGATTACAAAGAAGCTTCTTCCAAATTCACCGCCCAAAAAGTGGAACGCATCATAGGGTACATCCGTGAAACCGATAAAAAATCGAAAGGGGTAAACAACGCTTCTGCCGACGATGGTGATTTAATGAAAGAGCTGGTATTTAAAATTCTGCATTAGACGGTAAGGCGACTTTCAAAACACGTACATCATCGCCAATACTAATTCTTCCCTGTTGAGCAATTACATTCTGTCCGAACATAACCTTGTTTTTCATGGTTCGGTATTGTGCCAGCGTTCGCAACGGCTCTTTCCCAGCCACCCCCGAAGTTTGATCGACCGTTGTCATTACGCAGCGTGAGCACAACTTGACTCCTCTTGCCATCACATCTCCCAACATAAAATCAGCCCAGGAATCTTCCACATGAGGACTATCAGTGGAAACTACAATGTTGGGCCGAAAACGATCCCAACCAATTTCCGATTGTCCACCATCGCGTAAGCGCCTGTTCAACTCGTTCAAAGAAGCAGATCCAATGAGCAAGATGGGATATGCGTCGGAAAACGAATTAAGACAACCTTTGCCTGCATAGGAAGCGTCTGCATATCGATAAGAATCGTCGGGCATGAATACCAGGCGGCAGGGAATATCCAATGCGCGACTAAAAAAGCGATTCACTTCGCTCGATGCCTCTATTGCATGAACCGTATCCGACCACACCGCGACTTCAACGTTCGATCCTTGAGAGAGCAAAAACGGCAGGCGCATGCCATCACCATTGTTTGCGAAAACTTCAAAACCCTCATTGCAACGCGCAACCTTCATGAGACAGAGTCGCGGCCATTCACGTTGTGAAATAAATCGTCCCTGATCATCCACGAGCATCCATCTCCTGTCACCCAAAGCCCCCCTATCCGTTAGCACCAGCGAATCGCAAGCAATACCCGCAAGCGATTTAATAGGGTAAATGAAGGTTTGCAAAATGATTGAGGTCATAAGAATGTCAAATCGACGGCCGAAGGTAAGGAGGCGCTTATCACCTCTACATTTGCACCGCATGAAAATCGAGAACGACCTCATACTGCGAGCCGCCCGCGGCGAGGAAACAGAGCGTGTGCCCGTTTGGGTAATGCGCCAAGCCGGGCGTGTATTGTCTGAATACAGAGCTACACGAGCACAAGCCGGCAGCTTCAAAAATTTACTGATGAACCCTTCCCTGGCTGCAGAGGTTACCATTCAGCCTGTCGACATTTTGGGCGTCGATGCAGCAATTCTATTCAGCGATATTCTCGTAATTCCGGAAGCAATGGGTCTTCCGTATCGCATGGACGAAGGCAAGGGGCCTTCTTTCGAAAACACGATTCAATCGCAGGCGGATGTAGACAAGCTATCAACAGAACATGTACTCGACAATCTCAAGTATGTATTCGATGCAATAACCACGATCAAGCGAGACCTCAACAACCGCGTTCCGCTCATCGGGTTTGCCGGTGCGCCATGGACGATCTTCTGTTACATGGTCGAAGGCCGAGGATCAAAGACATTCTCACTGTCGAGAGCGATGCTATCGAGTAATCCGGAACTGGCACATCGATTGCTTCGCAAAATTACCGATGCAACTATCGTCTATTTGAAAGAACAGATAGCATGCGGTTGCAACATGGTTCAACTGTTCGACAGCTGGGCCGGAATACTCAACAAGGACACTTACAACACATTCGCATTGCCCTATATCGAAGAAATATGCAAGGCCATTGACACCGTGCCCATGACCGTTTTTGCGAAGGGCGCCTTCTTCTCGTTGGAGGAAATGGGCAAATTGCCATGCCGCACATTGGGCATCGACTGGCATACTTCACCTGCGTTTGCGCGACAAATGAGCGGACCCGACAAAACACTTCAGGGGAACCTAGACCCTGCGGTTCTTTACGGATCGGAGGAGTTTATCATCTCAGAAACGAAACGCATGCTTGACCAATTCGGATCGCAGAAGTATATTGCAAACCTTGGGCACGGGGTTTATCCGGATATTAACCACGAAAAGCTTAAGTTATTTATTCAAACCGTACAATCACACCAATTCAATCGATCATGAAACAATACAGTTTATTCCTTTTGTTGCTCGTTTTCTTTACAAGCATTTCAGCTCAGCAAAAAAAGACCACAACGACATCTAAACCCTCTTCGGAGAAAAAAGAGGAAACAGCTAAGCCGACGCCGGCTGCTGAAACTCCTGCCGGTCCTGCTAACCTTGTATTGGATCCAAGCTTTGAAATAGAAGATGTGAAATTGTTGAAGGCCTATGGTCAACTGCCCCTAATGTTGAAAAACTGGGGCTCACCCAATGAAGCGAAAGCCGATCTATTCAATGGCATGGCAAAATCCTCTAAAGTCGCCATCCCGAAAAACGATTTAGGAACGGAGGATGCTTTTGAAGGCAGCGGTTATGCCGGATTCCGTGCATTCACGAAAGACCCGAAAAAAACGAGAAGCTACCTACAAGGTAAATTCACCAAAAAACTCACGAAGGATAAAACCTATTGTATAAAATTCAATGTCAGTCTTGCCGAACTGAGTAAGTGGGGAGCCAACAATGTCGGAATGTATTTGAGCGACAGAAAAATTCAAAATGCAAATACCAATGCACTCACATTTCTTCCGCAAATCACAGAAAAAAGCAATGCACCTGTCGTAACGATGAGCGGATGGGAAACTATCTGCGGAACGTTCTTATCGACCGGTAAAGAAGAGTATTTCATCATCGGCTGCTTCGGTCAAGAAGACGATATCAAGCTCGAAAAGGTTATCAAACCCGCTTCCCAAGAAGGAGTAATCATGCCGGATGTTTATTACTACATCGATAACATCGAAGTAATCGAAGTTGAGTCTGTCGATGGTTGCTTTTGCGGAAAAACAGAAGACCGTGACCCCGATTTAATTTACAGCAGAACCACCGCAAAAAACGTTGATATGAAACCGGCCGAGATTGTGAATTCAACCTCCATTTGGTTTTCCTATCTATCCGTTGAAATTCCCGCCATGTTCGAAGCAGAATTGACTGAAATGGCTAAACTTCTATCATCCAATCCGTCTTTGAAAATCGAACTTACCGGTCACAGCGACAACGATGAGCAAAATGAAACAAAGACCAAGAAAGTATATTCCGGCATAGCGCTGAGAAGGGCTGAGGCAATCAAACAGTTTCTGGTTGACAATGGAGCCTCTGCCGCAAACATTAGTGTTATTGGAAAAGACAATACCATGCCTGCCACCGACAAGACAACTCCTTTGGGCAAAGCCCAAAATCGAAGAGTTGTTTTCAAGGTGAAGTAAAAATTAGATTAGAACCAATTAGAGGCTGTCTCGCAGATTCGAGGCGGCCTCTTTTTTGTTCACAGCATATTACTTAAAACGAACCATGGTCGAGTGAAATAGATCGATTCGTTTTCAGTTATTCGCTGAGATGAAAGTTCAATTCATTGCGCTAATACTATTTGTTGTTGCATGGAACCAATGTCCTGCGCAGAATCTTGTAAGCAATGGTAACTTCGAAACAAAATCGTATTGCCCCGGCACATTCAACCAACAAAGCCTGAATACAATTGCAAGCTGGTGGCAAGCAACCGATGGCACACCCGATTACTTTCATAGCTGCAGTGACAAGGTAGGGGTTCCCAATAATTTATTCGGCCAACAAGCTGCAAAAGACGGTGAAGGATATGCCGGTCTCGTAACTTACACAATCGATAAGAAAAACTACAGAGAATACCTCCAAACAAAACTATCTCGACCACTTGTGGAGGGGGAAATGGTTTGTGTGGAAATGTATTTCAACGCGGCAGATTATTGCAATTACGTTACGGATGGCCTTGGCATTCTTCTAAGTTCAAAAAAGGCAGAGAGCAATTTACAAACGGTTTTGTCATTCAAACCATCCATGAACAACCCACGCCTGAACATGCTCGATGAAAACGAAGAATGGCAATTGTTATCGGATGTGTACACTGCCAAAGGAGGAGAAGAATATCTCACTATCGGTAATTTCATGGCCGACAAAGAGCTAAAAATCATACGTCGCACGGAGGATTTCAATTCGAAGGGCTATGGCAAGTGGGCGTATGTCTATATCGACGATGTAAAAGTTCGCCCCGTTCAGAATAAACTCGAATGCAGTTGCGAAAACGAATACCTCGCAAGCATTGCAGTAGATCCACCTCTCGAACTTTCTGAATATAAAAAAATAAGACTCGATGCCGTTCTGTTCGACTTCGACGCAGACCTGCTTACAGAAGATGCCATGAAGCAGCTGGAGGAGGTTTTCATTCTTCTAAGAAAAAACCGATCGATGTACATGGAAATTTCAGGGCACACCGATGTTGTTGGACCGGATGGTTATAACTTAGAACTCTCCAAGCGCCGAGCTCAAAAAGTCATTGATTATTTAACGGCTAAGGGCATCAATCCAAGCCGACTGCAGCTCAACTTTTTTGGTAAACAACAACCCGTTGCAAACAACGAAACGGACGAGGGTCGACATCAAAACCGACGTGTAGAGTTCCAAATCCTGGAAAAAAAATTCGAATTAATTCAGTAGAATTACCCTTGATTGATCTGCTCCCAGATCATGTCCTTCAAGCGATCGACATTCATTCCGGTTACTGATGAAATGAAAATGGCCGGTATTCCAATCGGTAGCAAGGGCTTCATTTGTTCTGTCATCACCTCGTCGAGCATGTCACATTTTGTAATTGCCAGCAACCTTTTCTTATGAAGCAATTCCGGATTGTACTTTTTCAGTTCGTTTACGAGTATTTCATACTCGGCGCGAATATCTTTTGTATCGCACGCTATCATGAAAAGCAATGAAGAGTTGCGCTCGATATGTCTCAGGAAACGATGACCTAACCCCCGCCCTTCGGCTGCTCCTTCGATGATACCGGGTATATCGGCCATAACGAAAGAACGATCGCCTCGATAACGCACCATGCCCAAATTAGGAACGAGCGTCGTAAAAGGATAATCGGCTATCTCAGGTTTAGCTGCACTAACTACAGAAAGCAAGGTCGACTTTCCTGCATTCGGGAAACCTACCAGCCCAACGTCGGCAAGCACTTTCAATTCTAAGATCTTCCACTCCTCCTTGCCGGGCTCACCCGGCTGGGCATAATCAGGGGCTTGGTTAGTGGAGGTTTTAAAATGATCATTGCCCAAGCCTCCGCGTCCTCCGCTAACCAGAACAAATTCTTGTCCCTCTTCCGTGATTTCAAATTCCAGTCTTCCTGTTTCAAAATCACGTGCAACAGTTCCTAATGGAACTTCCAAAATTTCGTCCTGGCCTTGTGCACCCGTGCGCTTCGCGCCGGCGCCCGACTCACCATCCTCCGCAATTACATGTTTGCGGTACTTGAGGTGAAGCAATGTCCACACATCCTTACTTCCGCGAACTATAATATGACCTCCACGGCCACCATCACCGCCATCTGGTCCGCCCTTGGGAACAAACTTCTCGCGGCGAAAGTGACGACTACCGGCTCCGCCTTTGCCCGATCGGCAACAAATCTTTACGTAATCGACAAAATTGGATTCAGCCATAAGGATATTTGATTCTCTATACTATTGGACAAACGAGTCCAACTCAGCACACAAGCGTCCGGTAATTTCTTCCACCGTACCCACTCCCTTCACACCTCGATATTTTCCACACGCTTGGTAATAACTAGCAACCGGTGCTGTTTCACGATTGTAAACAGTAATGCGATTACGCACAATTGACACATCTGAATCATCGGCACGACCACTCGTCGTTGCTCGATTCAACAAGCGCTTGATGAGTTCTTCCTCATCCACTTCCAACGCAAGCATACACGTGATGGATGTGTTGCGGCTATTCAAAAAACGATCGAGCGCCTCGGCCTGTGCGGAGGTACGAGGAAATCCATCGAAAATAAAACCTTTGGGATTCTCATGTTTCACCACCTCGCTCTCCAACATGGAAATGGTAATGCTATCGGGCACAAGCTCACCCTTGTCCATAAAAGCTTTGGCTTGTTGCCCGAGCTCTGTCGCATTCTTGATGTTGTAGCGAAAAATATCACCTGTACTGAGATGCACAAGTCCATATCGCTGCAAGAGTATTTCGGACTGAGTGCCTTTACCGGCACCCGGCGGACCAAATAACACGACGTTGAGCATTCGGAGTATAGTTTGTTTGGCTGCAAAAATAACGCGAATAAGCAACAGCTGCATGACCAAATAAACAGAGACGGGCCATTCAAGAAAATCATTGAATTTTTTCAATCTCATTCTACCTTCGCAATTCCAATTTTACAAAAATGAATTTCGACGTTATTGTTCTCGGAAGTGGTCCCGGTGGCTATGTTGCCGCTATCAGAGCTTCCCAACTCGGATTAAAAACAGCCATTATTGAGCGTGAAGCGCTTGGAGGAATCTGCCTTAATTGGGGATGTATTCCTACAAAAGCCCTTCTGAAAAGCGCTTCGGTATTCGAATATATCAACCACGCAAAAGACTTCGGGATTGAAGTTGGAGCACCCAAAGCCGATTTCGGTGCTGTTGTAAAGCGTAGCCGAGGCGTAGCTGAAGGCATGAGTAAAGGTGTTCAGTTCCTCATGAAGAAAAATAAAATTGAGGTAATCATGGGCACGGGTAAGCTGAAGCCGGGCAAAAAATTAGCGGTAACTGCAGCCGACGGCAAAGTGACCGAGTATTCAGCAGCACATATCATTGTGTCAACCGGAGGCCGTTCACGCGAGCTTCCTGCGCTCAAGCAAGACGGGAAAAAAATAATCGGATACCGCGAAGCCATGGTGATGCCGGTGCAACCCAAGAGCATGGTCATTGTCGGAAGCGGAGCCATAGGTTCTGAATTCGCTTATTTCTATGCAGCGATGGGCACTAAGGTCACGTTGGTGGAATTCATGCAAAATATTGTTCCCGTCGAAGACGACGATGTTTCAAAAGCATTGGCCAAGTCATTCAAAGGAATGGGAATCGACGTGCTTACCGCAACCGAAGTTACCAAAGTCGATACTGCGGGTGCAGGTTGTAAAGTGACCTTGAAAGATGCCGCAGGAGAAAAGCAAATCGATTGCGATGTGGTACTTTCAGCCGCAGGCGTTGTGGCCAATATCGAAAATATCGGACTGGAAGATGTAGGAATCATTACCGACAAAGGAAAAATCCTAGTCGACAAATTCTATAAGACCAACATCCCCGGTTATTATGCCATAGGCGATTGCACTCCGGGTCAAGCGCTGGCGCACGTTGCAAGTGCTGAAGGAATTATCTGCGTTGAACAAATTGCAGGACATCACCCGCAACCTCTCGACTACGGAAACATCCCCGGATGTACCTATTGCTCACCTGAAATTGCATCAGTTGGACTTACGGAAAGAGCTTGCAAGGAAAAAGGACTGGAAGTGAAGATTGGAAAGTTCCCATTCTCTGCGTCAGGAAAAGCAAGTGCCTCCGGTCATAAAGATGGATTCGTGAAGCTCATCTTCGACGCTAAGTATGGTGAGCTACTGGGAGCCCATATGATTGGATACAACGTAACTGAGATGATTGCAGAGTGTGTTGCCTTGCGCAAGTTGGAAACTACAGGAGAAGAACTAATCAAGACAGTTCACCCGCATCCAACTATGAGCGAAGCCATCATGGAAGCCGCAGCGGCTGCCTATGGTGAGGTGATACACCTCTAAACTCAATTTTCAGGGAATCCATTATTGGCCCAACATTGAATTTTATTCAGCTGGTCCTGAGTAAGAGTTGATCCTTGAGGCATCGTTTGATCGACGAGAACTTCCCTGCGGAAGTCGCCGTCCTGCAAATCGGGTTGCAACCCGTCATAGGTAGCGTAATTAGTATGGCAGTTCGAAGTTGCACACTTCGTATCAATAATGCTCTTGATAGTACTTTGGTAAGTTGGGGATGAGCCATCACAAGACGGGGTGAGCTTATCAGATTGCTTATCCTTTTTACAAGACACAACCAAAAGGACAATCATCAGGGCGAACACAATTGCATTTTTCATAGTATGAAAATAAAAAAAGCCCGATTAATCGGGCTTTTAAATTTTTATCAGGATCAATTTTCTGCGACCTCTTTCTTTTTGCGGCCACGTTTGGGTTGCTCCTGATCTACCCATTTGTCGTTTTTATGTTCTCCCATTACTACTACTTCCTTCTCCGGGAAAACACCGTATCGCTGGGCAATTAGCATCATACCTTCACGTGTGGGGCTGTACATCATCACCGGGGTAGCCATACCCTTGTTCTTCACACCCACATAAAACCCATTCTTTAAACGAGCGGGTTTGGTTGCCGGTCTGCCGGCTGACTTTTTTCCGTTCATGGGGCGCAAGATACGTCCAGATGAGTCTATCGCTTTCTTAAAAAATCAATAAAATTTGAAATAGCGTCCTTAAATGACCTAAGGGACTGACAATCAGTTGACATTAAAGAATTCAGCTTACAAAAACTCAAAAAACTATCTTCAGGCCATAATCGGTTCCTGACAAACAACTTTGATCTTTTCCAATGCGAAATCAATCTCTTCTCTCGTATTTAATCTACTGAAAGAGAATCGAATACTTGCGCGCCCAGATCTCAGCGCCCCTATAGCATCGAGAACATGCGAGCCCTTGGATGCTCCACTACTGCAAGCACTCCCACCGCTACAAGCAACGCCCTCTAAATCAAGCAGAAATAGAAGCATATCAGAATTCGAAGTAGGAGGCATGGTGGTACTCAAGACCGTATACAAACTACTCTCCTTGCGTGAATTACCATTAAATACAATTCCGGGAATGGAAGACTCCAACTGCATGGCCATATATTCTTTCAATCCAAAAATATGAGCCTGATGTTCCTTCAACTCGCTGTAACACAATTCAAGTGCTTTAGCCATCCCGACAATTCCACTGATATTTTCTGTTCCTCCGCGAACTCCTCTTTCCTGTCCGCCACCCGTTATTTCCGGGTTAATCTTGAACTTCCTGTTTACATATATAAAACCCACCCCCTTCGGTCCGTGAAATTTATGGGCTGATGCATTTAGAAAATGAATAGACAAATTCTGCAAGTCAAATTCGTAATGCCCCATCGTTTGAACAGTGTCACTGTGCAAAATGGCGCCATACTTCTCGCACATCTCACCCACAGACTTCAAGGGTAGCAGATTTGCAATTTCGTTGTTGCCGTGCATCAGGGTGACAAAAGACTTTTCGTTTGAAGCGAGAAGATTTTCCAAATCAACCATATCGACATCGCCATTTTCATCCAGTTTCACCAAACTCAGCTTGAGTCCGTGTTGCTTAGACATTATCTCCGCAGTCTTAATTACAGCGCTATGCTCAATAGCCGAAGTGATAATATGCTTGCAACCCAAATCATGAATGGCAGCGTGCATGGCAAGGTTATCAGCTTCTGTGCCTCCGCTAGTGAAGAAAATTTCCGCTGGAGTGCAGTTAAGAAGT
>JBILCQ010000303.1:0-2916 GCA_044353065.1 Flavobacteriales bacterium
TTGAACATAGAAGAGAACCCGTTACTGAAAAATCCGGCTGAGGGGAAAGACCTTTCCATTGTATGGGAAGACGAGCACATTGTGATTGTCAATAAGCCGCACGAATTCTTATCGGTTCCCGGAAAATCGATTGACGACTCGGTTGCCACGCGCCTGCGCAAGCGATACCCCGAAGCTACAGGCCCACTGGTGGTGCACCGATTGGACATGTCTACATCGGGTATTTTAATGGCCGCGAAAACCCTTGAGGTGTATAAGGCATTGCAAATTCAGTTTGAACAGCGTGAAATCAAGAAGCGCTATGTAGCATGGTTGGACGGGATCCTGGAAGAAAACGCCGGGTGGATTGACTTGCCCTTGCGCGTTGATCTTGACGATCGTCCCCGGCAACTCGTATGCTACGAGCATGGCAAGTCGGCGCAAACGCGATGGAAAGTCATTGAGCGCAAAGACGGCCGCACAAAGGTGTATTTCTTCCCGGTCACAGGCCGCACACACCAGCTGCGCGTTCATGCCGCGCATGCGCTTGGCCTTCATACTCCCATCGTAGGTGATGATTTGTATGGCAAGCCGGCAGATCGATTGCAGTTGCATGCGGAGCGTATTGAGTTTATACATCCCATTAGTGGAGAAAAACACGTTGTCTGTTGCGAATGCGCCTCATTCTGAACGAGACGTGTTGCAAAACTTCTTTGGAACGAGCGGACTTTAACGAAAACCCTGCTCCCATTCTGCCTACTTTCGTGCAAACTATCGTTCATGAAAGACGTTACTGAAACTAAAAAATCAGTTTCACCCGATACAGCGAATCAATTGATAAAGAAAGTAAAGCCGGCCATACTGTTGCCCGATGTAAACTCCAATTTGGATTCGATGGTGGCGAAGTTCCATCCCATGGTAGATGACACGATACCCTACCGCAACTTGAAGAACAGCGAAACCAAAAAGAAAAGCCTTCACCGACTCATCCGCAAACTGGATGTGTCTAACAGCGCACGCTACCAGCGCACGCCGGAAGATACGTACTGCAATGTGTACTCATTCGACTACTGCCACTTTGCACAGGTATACCTGCCCACGGTGTGGTGGACCGACGAATCCATCGAGAAGTTACAGCGCGGTGAAGATGTGACGCCTGTTTTCAACGAAACGGTTCTACCTATCTATTCCAACGCCATTCACGATTGGTTCTTGAAGTGGGGAGAATGCTACGGCTGGCAAAAGATGAATTCCCTCACGGAAATTCAGAACAAGGTAACTGCAGAGGGAGGCGTTGGAATCATCTGTGCGCAACGCAAAACCGTCGGACTATCGGGGCACATTGTTCCCATTGTTCCGGAAACCGATAAAAAGAAGGCGTTCCGCGAAAACGACGTGGTTATTTACCCCTTGCAATCGCAAGCAGGCAAACTGAACTACAACTATTTCGCGCGCAAAAGAAGAGCCTGGTGGAATCACGACCGCTACACGTCGCATGTGCTGTTCTACCACGAATAGCATCGTACCGAAAACGCCCCCGACAACACGAATAACAACAGCCCCACAGACAACATAAACCACCAAAACTATCGACAACATGCAGCATAACCCAATTCAAAAAACATTCTGGGGCATTGGGTTAGAGAACGAAACATACCTCCAATTCGAAGAATCACTCATTGTATCCGGAAAATTCATCCGTGAAAAAATGGGGCGTGAACGCTATAGCATCGACTACCTCAAATGCTACAGGAAGGGAACGTTAGAAGCCGCGCTGGCCGCAGCATTCGACAATAATAAAAACTACAGAGTGAGCCGAATGATGAACAGTCATTCGCTCGAAAAGCTCGACATCAAGTTTCAACACAAAACACTACTGTCAACACCGCCCTTGCTCGACAATCCGGAGTATTTGGGTAAATCGATACTCGAGTTGTTTCTCGAAAAACAACCCTACGCCATTCAAAGCATGCTCACACAAAAGAACATGCCCATGGGATGCATCATTTTCGATGGCGATTCAATCGAGTTTGTAACGAAGTATTTCGAGAACAGAACCATACAGGAGGCCTGCAATGAGTTACAAGCTTCCAAGCGCATTTTCCTGGATAAATTCAATGAATCGGAAATCCTGAAAGGCACGTTGACCTATCCGGAATATAATATTGGTATCAACATGTTCATGTCGAACCAAAAGAACCTGGTACTGTTCAACAACGGCACGTTTCACTTTCACATTACACTGCCCACGCTCAAAGAAGATAGTAAAATTGTGGACTACGATGCATTTGACCGCGCGCATGCCAACGCCATTTACATGCTGCAGTGGTTTGAGCCGTTCTTCATTGCCACGTTGGGTAGCCCCGACATTCTCTCGGTCATTAGCGACAAGCACAACTTAAGCGAGAAGTTTGCCGGAGGTTCGATGCGCAATGCCATGTCGCGTTACACAGGCGTTGGAACTTACCATCAATCGATGGTGAAAGGCAAGATCCTCACCTACCCGGTCGAAGATTTCCGCAAGCTGTTGAAGTTTTCGAAGGAAGAGAAAATTTGGTGGAGAGATCAGGTGGAGGCCGAATTGAGCTACGACCTACTCTCCGATTTAGGCCTCGACTTCAATCGTGAAAAGCTTTACCAGAGCGGATTCGAGTTCCGTAGCTTCGATGAATTCCCTGCGAGTTACCTGCCAGAGGTGTTGCACGCCATCGTGCTCATCTGCGAGCATTCGAATCATGTTGCTGATGTGTCGTGGGCATCCGACAGTGTAGTCTGGAATAATCTCGTGTTTAGAGCACTCAAAGAAGGTTTCAAAACAACCATCGATGCGGAAGAGAAACAAGCACTACTCGACCTATTGCAGTTGAACGATACAACGTCAGCACATATCCAAAGCGCCCATCGCCTCGATGCATTTTTCTTTGCTGTGTTGGAGGA
>JBILCQ010000304.1:0-2895 GCA_044353065.1 Flavobacteriales bacterium
CTTCCGCAAGGAGCAAATTGAGTGAGGTCCTTTATTTGACGAGTTATGCTCCGCTTTGATCAAAGCCAATCTAACATAATCAATCTGTGTTCATCGATTAATTCGTCCAACTATCTATGCATCGCAAGCCATCGCCAAGGTTGATGGTCTCGTTGGCGTCGTCGATTTGTATGCCCAACGTAGAAGCCGGCAATGATAGACTTTCGCCGCTGTTGAGGACAACTCCTTGGGGGATGGTATATGCGCTCGAGTTATCGGCATCTCCAATGACCCAGCCCGATAAATTCACGCTGGTATTGGAATGATTCATAAGCGTTACGGATTCTGCGGAAGTTGGTGCAGCAACAACTGATGAAATTCGAACATCCCGAATTGAAATGGGTTCGTAGATGAAATTGCGTATTACTACTTCATGCCTTAGCTGATTATTTGGGCCGATGGTAGTATAGGGTAGTGTCCATAAGTTCATGCGCGCATTGGTTGTGCAGCCGGGCTTGGGAATCACAATGGGCAATGACGACTGCCCACCTTCCATTTTTCTTCTGGGAGGATGATTTAGGTCGAAATCCCAGGTGGCTAGCGGAGTTCCTGTGGCTGTTTCTCCGGCGTAGCTGGCCCATGTAATGAGTGTATCGGTCCAAGTGAATGTATGGGTGGTCACTCCTTTCAACTTGTTCGGATCAATGGCGCGTTCGCGCGTTCGCTCTGCATAGTATGCCCCAAATGAAACAGGTTGCACCGAGAAGGTTGTTGGGGTTGTGCTGGCCGTGTCGCCCCACTTGGCAAACTCGATGTCCACTTCGCTGTTGCCATCGGTGTAAAAGGTGTTATTGTCCCAAGTGAAAAGTCCGAAGACAACGTTTTCCGAGAAACTCATAGGGTCGGCTTGAATGGTCCAGGTATACTTGCCATAGCCCAAGTTGTCGCGGCCTACGACTTCCGTCGAATACCATACTCCATCGTTCTGCGCAATGTTGAGGTGTAGCCAACCATTCTCGTCAACCCATACATCTTTATAAAATCGGGAAAACATATTCGGTCCGGGGCCCATCGGTTCGTTTCCCCACTTCACATCCCACTTGCGTCCGGCAAAGGTTACTTCATCGCCCACGCGCCCTAATACATCTTCAGGACTCGACTGCTTACAGCCCAAGCCGAGCAATACAAGCACGATAGAAATATAATAGTGGATTTTCATTACGGTATGTAATTAAGGGTGGTAACCTTGTCGCCAATGATGATGTCGAAAGCGCCTACTTCCGTTACACTCTTTAAGTCTTTGTTGATGAAAGCGAGATCGGCTGCGGTAATTTCGAACGTGTAGTTGATTGTTGCTCCGGCGGCGATGTTCTTTTTCTCAAACTTACGAAGCTTGCGAACTGATGGTGTGATAGAGGCTACATGATCGCGCGTGTAAAGAAGCACCGTTTCTTTCGCGTCCATCTTACCACTGTTGGTTACATCTACGCTTACGGTGACGCTTCCTGTTCCTTTGAGTTCATTGTTTGAAAGCTTTACGTTGGAATAACTCAGCGTGGAGTAACTCATTCCAAATCCAAATGGCCACTCGGGTGCATAAGCCGTGTTACCAAATTTGGGGTCGAGGGTTTCGCTGAACTTGTGGTCGTAGGTGAGGAGCGACTGCTCATGTGCGGGATATGTGAAAGGCAATTTTCCCGACGGATTCACATCTCCGAAGAGTATGCGCGCTAAGGCATCGCTGCCCAGGTCGCCCGGCTGATAGGCGATGGTCACCGCGTTGCACATAGGCACGATGTCGTGGATAATACGCGGACGGTTTTCAACCAGAACGAGTGCCAAGGGTTTGCCGCTCGCGCTCAATTGTTTTACGAACGCACGCTGCGCTGCGGGCATGGCCAGGTCTTCAATATCACCCGGTTTTTCTGTCGATGGTAATTCACTCAAGCAAATAACAATCACATCGCTGGCAGCGGCCTTTTCCATGGCTTCTTTCACATCGAGCAAGCTATCGAGTGTGCATCCTTCCACGAAAGATGTGTTAGGGTTGATGGCCAGCATGGCTTCATAAATGGTGTTGCGTGATTCGTTTTCCCATTTCGCATCGGTTCCCTGCCAGGTGCGCGTCCAGGCGCCGTTGATAAGCGTGAGAGAATTAGCTGCGGGTCCGCACACCAGTACGTTCGCTGTTTTGCTCAATGGAAGCACTCCGTCATTCTTCAACAGTGTGATACTCTCTTCGGCTGTTTCCCGAGCTGCTTGCTGATGTTTAGTTGATCCAAAATCGGGGAAGTCTTTCAAAGCGGGTGGCATGGCATTCACAAACAATCCAAGGTCACGCTTCATAACGAGAATGCGGCGCACCGATTCGTTGAGACGCGCTTCCGTAATCTTTCCTTCTTTCACCAATTCAATCAGGTGACGTGTGAACTCAAAATCATTGGGGACCATGCACATATCAATGCCGGCATCTACCGCGGCTTTCACCGATTCTTTGTTGTTGGCTGTCACCTTGTGAATCTGGTGGAGCTTCATCACGTCTTCCCAGTCGGTTACAGCCATGCCGTTAAAACCCATTTCGTTGCGCAATAGTTGCGTGAGAATAGCAGGATTGGCGTGCACGGGAATGCCGTTTATTTCTCCGCTGTTGATCATCACACTCATGGCTCCTTCGTTGATGGCCGCCTGGAAAGAAGGCATGTAGATCTGACGTAATTCAATATCGCTGATGATTGCCGGTGTGCGGTCTTTGCCGGTGCGTGCTCCGCTGTAGCCAAGGAAGTGCTTCATGCACGCAGCCACGTGCGTAGCATCGGGCGTGGTGCTGCTGCCTTGGTATCCATCGATGCAAGCGCGGCCCATCGCAGCGCATAGGAGCGGATCTTCACCATACGTTTCGAAAAAGCGTGACCAGTT
>JBILCQ010000305.1:0-2888 GCA_044353065.1 Flavobacteriales bacterium
CAGAATATCCATTTGCTTTTGATCCTCCGCCTTCCAATCTTCCATGGTCATGCGTAAGTCGAAATAGACATCGCTCACTACAGGTATGTGAGTAGCATGTACAACAAGTAAATCCGTTTTAAAATCAATTGCCATTTCAGCGGCAAATCGCAAGGCGTTCCAAGATGCTTTTGTAAAATCGGTAGCGGCAATTATCGTTTTCATGCTTATTGGTTTAATGCTGCAAGGTGTACATGAAAAAGCGCGGCCATTTTGACCGCGCTCAATTCAATCATTGATTATTGTCAGCAGTTCTAATTACGCATTTTTTCCAGTGCATTTGTATTTACCACCGTAATACTTGAACCCGAAATTTCGATGTGACCTTCTGCCCGGAAATCGCTCAATGTTCGGATCAGCGATTCTGTCGCAGTGCCGACCATATTCGCTAAATCCTCGCGTGCAATTGCCATGGTGAAATGCTTATCACTTTTGAGATTATGGTAGCGTGCTCGCAATTCAAGCAGGGCTTCGGCTGTGCGCTTACGGACGCTGGAATACGCGAGAGCTATTAATTTGTCATGTTCCGCTTGCAGATTACCTGTGAGCATTCGAACAAACTGTTGAGTCACCATTGGATGAGTAAGCAATTTGTAAAAGTCTTCTATCGGGAAGATTGTGATTTCACACTCTTCGATTGCCTCTGCGCTGACCGCATGAAATTCATCTTCGAGCAAAGCCATGTAACCGAAGAAATCACCGGGTTGAAGCATTTTTATGATGAAGTCCTTACCCAGTTCATGGCTCTTATACAATTTTATTTTTCCCGAATTGAGCAAATACAATCCTTGAGGAGTATCGCCTTCTGTGAAAACCACATCGCGCTTTTTGAGATGCTTGATTTGCTGGCGGCTTGAAATTTTAGAAATGTCCTCAATGCCTTGCACATTTCCAATTAACTCCGTTACACCATCACGGGTTGGCTGGATATCTTTGCGAATCGCTTCCACTTTGCGCAGGCGACTTTCTACCGCGTTGAGCAATTCAATATCATCAAACGGTTTTGTGATATAGTCATCGGCGCCCATTTCCATGCCTTTGCGAATGTCGGTTCGCTCCGCTTTAGCCGTCAGAAATATGAAAGGCAGAGCGGCTGTTTCCGGATTTTTATTCAGCATGTGCAGCGTTCCGTATCCATCCAACACCGGCATCATGATATCACAAATTACAAGATCTGGTTTGTTGTTGACAGCCAGTTCAACACCCAGCTTGCCATTCTCCGCACTGAGAACATCGTACCCGGCAAGAGTGAGTATCTCAGAAGTGTTATCGCGTACCTCTGTGTTATCTTCAATTAATAAAATTCGCTTCATAGGATTTAGTTGGTTTTAGGTAAATTAATATAGAATGTTGAGCCCTCATTGAGCTCGCTCGTGCATGTTATGGTGCCATTCATTAGCTCTAGATATTTTGTCACAATATTGAGTCCTAACCCGGTGCCCGGTATGGCCACTGCGTTGGCTCCTCGAAAAAATCGGCCGAACAAGTTTTTCATATCGGCCTCTGAAATACCTATTCCCTGATCCTTTACAGCGATAACAACTTCCTCTTCATTGAGTGAAATATTCACATCAATCACAGCACCCTCAGGCGAGAACTTTATAGCGTTGCTCAGCAGGTTGAACATCACATTGCGAAGCAACTGCCGATCTACCATCATCTCGTATGTTCCGGAATTATAGGAAATCGTTTGCCCGCTTCGAACAATGGAATTAACATCCGAAACAACTTCCTTAATCAAAACAAACACGTCGTGCAATGCCGGCTTGGCCGCCATCTTCCCCTCTTCCAACTTACCTAGTGAAAGGAAATCATTTAGTATTTCCGTTAAACCACTTACAGCATTCTTAATTTTCAATATGTGCTTCTCTCGCTTCTCTTGATCTTCACTCGTCGTATATTTCTGTATGAGAGAAACGCTACTCAATATGGTGCTCAAAGGAGTTCTAAATTCATGCGAAGCCGTGGAAATAAACCTGGACTTCAACTCATTCAAACTCTTCTCATTCTCCAATGCCTGCGTGAGCTCATCGCGCGACACTTCCAATTCATGCAATGCCTCCTTTAAAACCAATGTTCGCTCTGCCACTTTCTTTTCGAGTGACTCATTGAGTGATTTCAACTCACTGTTCATGCGATGAATTTTGGCCTGCTGGTCGAATCGATCTGATATATCTATTATAAAGGCGATAACAAAAAGAGCGTTGTTGGAATTATAATAACTTAAACTAATTTCTATCGGGAACTCCCTTCCTGTCTTGTGCTTACCATGCAAGGTCATGTTTTTACCCATGGGCCTTCGCACCGGATTCTTCATATACTCATTCCTATACTCCTCATGGCGATGCGTCAATACGGAGGGTATAAGCATTTCCACCTTCTTCCCATTCAAATCGCCTTCTTCATAACCGAACAT
The DNA here is from genome assembly GCA_044353065.1 of Flavobacteriales bacterium. Lineage (GTDB taxonomy): Bacteria > Bacteroidota > Bacteroidia > Flavobacteriales_D > Sanyastnellaceae > JAIBBG01. Next base: position 2,456 of record JBILCQ010000305.1, read on the forward strand.
TTCAGCCAGCTTCGGATTTATCAGAAGTATCTCTCCTGCATTATTTACGATTAAAACCCCCTCATTCACGTGATTAAAGATGGTTTCAAAACTGATATCAGCGTTTTTTAGCGATTCCATAATATGGTCGAAAATAGACCAAATTGTAAGGGAAACACTTTTTATTGATTCATTACAATTCGAAAACTGATTTCTCGAAACGGTAAAAGAAAAGGCCGCCTAAATTGAAAGACGGCCTAATCCTAATCACCACGATCTATGAAATCTTGATCAGCTTCTTGCCGATCGACTTAGCCTCCTCACGTTTGGGGAGCGTAAGCTTTAAAATGCCGTGTGCGTATTTCGCATCAACCTTATCATCAATTACTGGCTGAAGCAAACGGAAAGATCTTTTAAACGAAGTAGTTTTAAATTCCTTTCGCTGGTAATCTTG
>JBILCQ010000306.1:0-2886 GCA_044353065.1 Flavobacteriales bacterium
TTGCAAGCGCAAACGCCAGCAGCAGCATAGCTTTCGAAATAACATTGGAGAAAAAAGAAGTTGGACGAAACGTTCCCATGGAGAATAAAAAATTAGTTTTCAGTTTCAAACTTGTCGCGAATTTAATTCAACTAGTCGATTAAAATCAACAATTAATCAAAATTTAATGTTGTTTGGTCGTGTTGAGGTTATTCCACAAGTCCATTAAAACGCATCCATTCCCATAAGGTTACAAAAAGAAAAAGGCCGGATGATCCGGCCTTTTCAAAACAAGGGTGTAAAAACAAATTAATTCGTCACAATCCAGCGAGTGGCTTGTTGGTTTGTTCCATTCGACCATTGGATATGGTAAACTCCGGCAGCCAGGCGTTGGTTGAACTCGACAATGGCAGCCGTTCCGCTTATGCGAGTCAATAAGAAACCATCCACTACCCTACCCATCTCATCGAAGATAAGGCAATTCATCACTTCCTCTTCGCCATCAAGCGCAATGAATACGCGTTCGCCTGTTCCCGGATTCGGGTAGACAATGGCCGCTCGGTTCTCTTGGAGCATTCTTTCCATGTCAGCAACATCACCGTCCGACAACATGGGGCTTGTTGAGGTATTATTAACCTGAATTATTTGTGCCGGACCATAGGCGGTTGCACCATAACTGAATACGGGAGCAATCTCTACTTTCCAGTAACCAAGGTTTGGCTGCGGATATATGCCGTTCGGGAAAGCGGCATACAGAGATAGGTATGTGCTCGTAGAGCTCACCACAAACGGTGTTACTCCAGAAATAGCCGTACCAGCGCAATCCGCAACGCGTGTAAAACGGAAGTTGTACCCTGTAGCAGAGCAAGCCGATGATTGGCCTGTTGTTGTAACAGCTCTCAAGAGTGCGCTTCGGTTCAGTGTGGCAACTGCACATCGTTGCGATGAAGTAACTTCCATGAGCGGAGCCGCTGCGATCGTGCGTGAACATGCTGTGCCCTGGATAACAATAGGCGAGTCAACACCACCAATGCCGTTGGTCAATACGTAGTTAGCATCGATACGCACATTATAAACCCCTCCGTTACGAAGGGCTAGTGAGGCATTCGAAAGTGGCATAAGCCCCGTTGACGTAGCTGCTGTGGTGGCAAATGGGGTTGGTGCCGCACCACCCGTTCCGGTAAAGTTGAACGTATAAGATGTCGCTCCGCGATAAATCGCCTTGAACGAGCTACACAAACTTAATCCACCCAGCGCCTGAGCTGTTCCGCAAGCACTTGGCATGAGCGGAGATATACAGATGGAGAATGTTCCGCCCGATGTGTTGTTATAGTTACGCACCGCGACATAATAGGTCTGACCCGGGGTCAATCCGGAAACGTTCATAATCTCGGTTCCACCCACTGCGCTATTCACATTCTCAACATCGACCTGACCAACGGGATGTGCCGCTGTGCGCAATTCAATCACCGCATCAAAGCCGAGCGGCACTACGCGAATGCGAGCTCCAGTCGAAGGAGCAACGAAGCGATACCAGGTATCACGTCCGGCACCTGAAAGGACGTTTGCCGGATTTGCCTCCGCTGATGGGTCGGCATTGAGCAAAGTGCCCGCGATAGCAACACAGTTCGGGTAGAATGTGTTCGAGGTATTCACTTGAATGCTATTTGCGTTCGAGAACTCGTCATTTGCAATACCACTGCAACCTTCATCAACAATTGCGTCACAGTCATCATCAACTGAATTACCACAAATCTCAGAAGCACCCGGGAAAGCTGAGCTCGCACCGTCGTTACAATCAATTGTGTAGGGAGCGCCCGAATGTGCTCCCGGGTAATATGGAATCGTTGATGCAAATCCCGAACAACCGCTGATGCAACCGGTAGCATAGATGAAGCTACCAAAGCCATCACCATCCGCATCGGCCCACCATTCAGACATCGGGTTGACGTCGGCATCGGTATCGCAACAATCGGTGTTGTCGGCTACGCGACCCGCAACCGGAGTGCAACTTGCCACCGGTGAGCTGAGTGGGTTTCCAAAACCATCGCCGTCTGCATCGACGTAGTAAAGCGTTAGCGCAGAGATAGCAAGGGTAACATTGTCGGCAATTTCGGTGCAAGAGCCATTACCCAAACCGGTTAAGGTAAAGGTTATCGTTGCTCCTAAATCTGCGGGGTCTGGAGTGTACGTTGGTGTAAGCGTAGTAGCCCCGGCTGTTATACTTCCTGCCCCATTTTCTGTCCAGGCAATGCTCGCCGTATTGCTGTTGGTCGCCCCATTTCCAAGCGTGTAGGGTGTGGTGCCACATGTAGTCATACTGGCGCCCGCATCCACTTGTGGCGGTGTAACAACTGTAAATGTGAGCGTGTTGCTCGTGTCTGTTGATGCATTAGCACAGAGATAATCGGAGGTGAGCACACAGCTAACCTGATCACCATTCGCTAAGCTGAAGGTCGAAAAGCTCGACTCGATTTGTCCTGTGGTAACACCATTCACTTGCCAGTCATAAGCAGGAAGACTTCCCTCAAACGTTGCCGACGATGTAATCGTGATCAAGTCGCCCGAGCAAAGCGTTGTGCCTGACGACGAGGCGATAGAAAGTTCCGGAGTTCCGAAAGGCAATACAGACATGGTAATGCCATTGCTTGTGGCTGTTGCCGGACTTGGACATTCCTCGTTCGAAGTCATGTCGCACGTTACAATGTCGCCGTTTACCAAAGCGCTTGATGTATACGTGCTGCTATTCGTGCCAACATTACTTCCATTGACTTTCCACTGATAGCTGGGTGAAGTGCCGCCAAATTGCGGTGTTGCTGTATAGGTTACAGAAGAGCCATCGCAGATGGTCGTTGCGCTTGTCACGATAGAAACAGAGGTGTTTACCACAGCAATGATGGTTATTAA
>JBILCQ010000062.1:0-9957 GCA_044353065.1 Flavobacteriales bacterium
GCTTACTTCTATTTCTAGAGAAAAAAGCTGAAGTAACGCAATCAAATATACTGTCAGTCACGCACGAGCAGCTGGCCACCGAACTCGGAACTGCGCGTGTTGTTGTCTCACGACTCCTCAAACAAATGGAAGTGGAAGGATTGGTTAAGCTGGGGCGCAACAAAATCACACTGATGTAACAAAAGTCACTTCACAAAAGCCATTGAAGTGGCATGTTTGCCAAAAAAGCAATTCTTTTATGAAAGCAAACATGGGTTCCTCAGATCGCATCATTCGACTGGTGCTTGCAGCAATTTTCACCACTCTATTTTTCACTGAAACTGTAAGCGGCACGTGGGGTATTGTGCTAATGACATTAGCAGTAGTCTTTATCCTAACAAGCTTGATCAGCTTTTGTCCATTGTATGCCCCCTTCGGAATCAACACCTGTTCAACCAAAAAGTAACGCATGGCTCAGTCATTTAAAGAAATCATTCAAAGTGAGACTCCTACTCTAGTCGACTTCTTCGCTGAATGGTGTGGCCCCTGCAAATCGATGGCCCCTATCCTGGAAGATCTGAAATCAGAAGTAGGCGAATCAGCGAAGATTATCAAAATTGATGTTGACAAAAACCAACAAGCAGCCAGCGCCTTCCAAATTCGAGGGGTTCCCACGCTTATCCTTTTCAAACAAGGCAAAGTTGTTTGGCGACAATCCGGCGTTGTGACTGCTCACGAATTGAAACAGATCATCGAGCGGTATCGTTGATTAGCTCAATCGAACGCGAGGGTCGATCCAAGCATACAGCAAATCAACTAGAATATTGATGAGCACAAAGGCAGCTGAAATCACAATGACGCCGCCCATCACAACAGGCATGTCTTGATTTTCGATGGCCGTGAACATTTGCTGTCCGAGTCCTTTCCAACCAAATACAAACTCAACGAAGATGGCTCCTGCCAGCAATGAAGCGAACCACCCACTCACGGCTGTAATGACGGGATTAAGCGCATTGCGCAAGGCGTGACGGAAAATAACTTCCCATTCTGAAAGTCCCTTTGCCCTGGCTGTCCTGATGTAATCTTGTTGCATGACATCTAACAACGAACTGCGCGTCAATTGAACAATGACACTCAGCGGACGAATCATAAGTGTGACAACAGGTAGAATGAGGTTTCGGACATCCAAAAACTCTCCCTTCCAAACGTCAACACTGTAAAGACTTCCCGTCATATTCAATCCGGTGCCGGGCAGAGCCATTGCCTCTATTCGCATCGGAAACACATTCGCGAAAAACAACATCATAACCGACAAAGGCATCAACCAGACAATTCCTCGTTTGGTTCTTTGAAAGAGAATGGATGCAATAAGTACTGTTATCAAAATGAAAATGGCCCCGTAAGTGACACTAATTTGTTCACGCCACACCACGGCTCCCAACCATGCTACGAGAATTGCTACGAAGAAAGAAGGCCCGGCCATTCCCAACGCCGATATGAAGAGAATCATGCGGTCATAAAAACCATCCTTCTTCAGCGCCGCTGCTATCCCAAGCAACAAGCCGGCAATCAAGGCCAATCCAATCGAAACGACAGCAAGCACAACAGTTCCAGGCAGAACTTCCGCCAATATGCTCGATACACTTTTGTCGGTTAAAAACGATCGCTTCAAATAAGGAGACTTGAGATAGATAGCTCTGCCCTCACCGCTGAAGCTCATCCGTAAACCCGAATATTCTGAAGGATTGAAATAAACTCTCGAGTCGGCCACATTACTATGAATGGCCAACGGCGATAGGTCATTCAGGTAAAGCACATAACGACGTCCCACCGATAAGTCGAGATCGAACTTTCGACGCATATTGGCGATAACCTCTGCGGAAGCATTTTCGCCTACAAGGTTTCGCACCGGATCACCCGGGGCTAAATTGAACAGAAAGAATACAAGCGATACAACTCCCCACAAGACCAAGAGTCCGTAACCCATTTTGCGGAGAATGAAGGAAATCATGCTCGAGTGCTGTTGGCGTGTCCCAATTGAATTAACGCAAAAACCGCATAATTCAGAATATCTCGGTAACCGCTATCGATACCTTCACTAACTATTGTCTTCCCTTGATTGTTCTCAATTTGCTTGATGCGCAAGAGCTTCATTAAAATCAAATCCGTGAATGAAGAAACTCGCATGTCGCGCCATGCTTCGCCATAATCATGATTTTTGTTCAGCATAAGCGACTTCGTTATGGCCACCTGCTCATCGTATCGGGCCGTCGCTTCATCAGCTGGCAATTCTGTGGAAGTTGTTTCCGGCAATTGCATTTGTATGAGTGCCATCACCGCATAGTTGATGATTCCGACAAATTCGTCGTCAATACCCTCGCCTACCTTGCTCTGTCCTTTCTCTTCCAGCGTGCGAATACGCTGCGCTTTAATAAAAATCTGATCGGTCAAACTTGGTGTGCGCAAAATGCGCCATGCCGTACCGTAGTCGCGCGTCTTCTTTGAAAACAATTCACGACAATGAGTAATGACTTGGTCAAATTGATTAGCGGTGTGTTGTAAAGACTCATCCATATTTGCACGCAAATTTGCACGAAAGAGTGCATCAAACACAGCAATGCATGAAGTCAGAATCCTCATTTTATGAACTAACCTTTCCGGGTGGCAGTCTTTCGTTGGATCAGCCACGCATCATGGGGATTCTCAACGTTACACCGGACTCCTTTTACAGCGACAGTCGCGTAATGCTTACTTCCGACATCATCGAACGCGCCGGCAGGATGATTGAAGAGGGTGCAGATATTCTAGATTTAGGTGGACAAAGCACACGCCCGGGTTCTGAGAGAATTGATGCAGGTGCAGAAATGGAACGTGTGGTTCCCGCAATCGAAGCGGTTCGCAAAGCCTTCCCGTCTATTTGTATATCCGTAGATACTTTCTACAGCGAAGTCGCCGATTCGGCTTGTGCTGCAGGCGCAACTATCATCAATGACATTAGCGGCGGAACTATCGACCCGCAGCTGTTTTCAATTGCAGCCAAATACAAGGTGCCCTATGTCCTTACTCACATTCAGGGCGAGCCGCAAACCATGCAAAACAGTCCTCAATACGTGGATGTAGTGGCTGAAGTACTCAACTATTTCAATGATAAAATTGAACAGCTCAAGAATGTAGGAGTGCATCAAATTATCATTGATCCGGGATTCGGATTCGGAAAAACAATGCAACACAATTTGAGATTACTGAAAGAACTTCATCTGTTCAGTGCACTGAACTACCCGGTTCTGGCGGGTCTCAGCAGAAAACGCACTTTGCAACAATTGATAAACAGAGAAGCAAGTGAAACGCTGAACGCTACGACCGTTGCGAATACGATTGCATTAATGAATCAGGCTTCCATCATTCGCGTGCATGATGTGCGCGAAGCGAAGGAAGCAGCGATTATTGTGAATGCATTGAATAAGAGTTAGAATGCTGTCGCAGGGCTTGCGACTATTCCGAATCAAGTTAAAAAACGACTGCTCATTTTGGCATTTCGCACTGCTGCCTTTGCCCATAGGCAGAGCATGAAGCATGAGTTGTTCCACAAGATTGCATCGCAACACCCAAGGTCAAAAGGCCAAGGAAAATGATAATCAGTCGTTGCAATACCTCATGCTTCCATTGATTGATTGGATCCATTGTTTTAATTGTTTAGGTTATAATCACTACCCACATTTCAACGTCCAATCATGGAGATAGTTTCAAAAAAAAATGAAACAGCCCAACTTGATTACGGACGAAGAAATAACCAGGTCGAGATGAGCGATAATGAAAACAATACCCATCTTCTCGATTTTTCAAAGCGCGTGTTTGTATCCATTGCCTTACGATTTTAAGTGAGACCATAAGAAATAGAGTGTTTCCTTGCAACGATTGAAAATCGAAAAGGTTACATTTTAATCGAGGGAAATTTCCAGACGCGCCTTCAGCGTGTTTTGGAGCAACGTCACAATGGTCATTGGTCCTACTCCACCGGGGACAGGCGTAATAAAACTGCACTTCGGTGCAACCGATTCGAAGTCGACATCACCTGAAAGTCGGAAGCCCGATTTTTTCGAAGCATCGGGAATTCGGGTTATCCCAACATCCACAACCACAGCGCCTTCCTTTACCATATCGCCCGTTACAAAACCGGGCTTACCCAATGCTGCGATGATGATATCAGCATTTAGACAAACGGACTTGATGTCCTTCGAACGACTATGCACCAGAGTTACCGTGCAATTGCCTGGATTGGTATTGCGCTGCAACAAGATACTCATGGGAAGGCCCACAATGTGAGAGCGCCCAATCACGACGCAATTCTTTCCTTCGGTTTCTACATGATATCTGGACAGCAATTCAATAATTCCACCGGGAGTAGCAGGCAAAAAACAAGGCAGACCCAGAGTCATTCGCCCAACGTTCTCCGGGTGAAACCCATCTACATCTTTTTTAGGATCTATGGCCAGCAAGATCTTTTTTTCGTTGATATGTCCGGGAAGCGGAAGCTGTATGATATAACCATCGAGTGTTTGATCGGCATTAAGCTCAGCAATGAGCTCCAATAGTTCAGACTCTTCAATGGTCGAGTCGCGTCTTATCAACGTGGAACGAAAACCAACCTCCTCGCATGCCTTTACTTTGGATGATACATAGGTCAAACTCGCGCCATCATCGCCAATCAAAACAGCGGCTAAATGTGGAACACGTCGCCCGGAAGAAGCAAGCCCCTGAACGGCAATTGCAATTTCAGATTTGATTTTTTTTGATGTAGCAAGTCCGTCGAGTAAAATCATAGCCGTTTGATTTCCGCAAATATGCCTTTTAAAGAAGGTTGAATGAACATTATCTTTTGAAAAAGTGTTAGTCTTCGAAAGTCGTGGCTGAGCTCAATGTCAATTTGGAGAGCCGGAAGTATCTTAACCAAATTTTATATTTTTCGCGGCGCAGCGCGGTTATTTTTACACCCAATTCTATGAAAAATATTCCAATCAAACTTGTTACGTTGTTCACATTTGGCACTCTTACAGTCAGTGCTCAAATCAAAAACACAGCGGAAACTACCGATAAATTTTCGACACTTATGAATTACATCGATTTGATGTATGTCGATACTGTGAACTCATCGGAACTTGTCGAAAAAGCCATTGTGCACATGCTGGAAGAGCTGGATCCTCACTCTGTTTATTTATCCAAAGAAGAAGTGGCTGCAGCAAACGAACCACTGCAAGGCAGTTTTGACGGCATCGGTGTACAATTCCAGATTCTACACGATACGATTCAAGTCATCGAACCCATTCAAGGCGGACCTTCCGAAAAACTAGGAATTCGAAGTGGAGACAAAATCGTGAAAATCGATGGAGAAATTGTGGCTGGAATTGGCATCAAAAACAGCGATGTCATGAAAAAACTCAAGGGCCCTAAAGGAACGAAAGTCACGGTGGGCATTGAGCGCAACCGAGAGCCGGATCTTTTTTACTACACAATAACCCGTGACAAAATCCCAATCTACTCGACCGATGCTTCCTACATGGCGGCACCCGGAATTGGATACATCAAAATCAGCCGTTTCGCTCAAACGACCGCGGAGGAAATGAGAAAAGCAATCAATGAATTGCGTGCAGAAGGAATGAAAGATTTAATCATCGATTTGCAAGACAATGGTGGTGGCCTTCTGGATATTGCAGTTGAAATGTGCGACGAGTTTATCTCGGGCGACCGGTTGCTTGTTTACACCGAGGGCCGATCATTCCCGCGCGATGAGCGTCGGGCCAATCCGGAGAAAAAAGGTATTTTCGAAAAAGGACGTCTCATTGTGCTCATTGATGAATCGTCGGCTTCTGCCAGTGAAATTTTGAGCGGTGCCGTGCAAGACTGGGATAGAGGTCTAATCATCGGAAGGAGATCTTTCGGGAAAGGATTGGTACAACGTCCTGTTCGACTTCCCGATGGCAGCATGGTGCGACTAACCGTACAGAAATACTTCACGCCTTCAGGCCGCTGTATTCAAAAGTCGTATGAAGACGGGCTGGCCGAATACGAAAAAGACAAAGAGAAACGATTCAAAAATGGCGAGTTGTTCAGCCTCGACAGCTTGAACCTGCCCGACTCACTCAAGTATTTTACGAACCTGAAAAAACGAACTGTGTATGGCGGCGGAGGTATTCTCCCCGACATATTTGTCCCGCTCGACACATCTGAAAACAGCAACTACTTCAGTGAAATGTTGCGCACCGGCGTAAACAACGATTGGGTCATGGAATACACCAATGTGAATCGCTCATCACTACTGGAGAAATATCCAACTATCAAAGACTTCTCTGCAAAATATCAGCTCCCTGAAAATGCGATGCCCGAAATGATTGCCCGACTAACCGAGAAAAAGGTTGTGTACAATGAGAAAGAATTCAAAACCTCAGAGCATGCTATTAAACTGCGAACGAAAGCACTCATTGCCCGAAATCTATACGATGGAGAAGCATTTTATGTATTCATCAATGAGCTCAACCCGGCTCTGAAAAAGGCGATTCAAGTTCTTCAAGATGGCACGTTTGAAAAGATGAAACTTGCCTATTCCGATTTTAAATAGTCATTGTAATTTTGAAATTCTTAATAACAACACTAATAAACGCATACAGATGAGTAATGGATTAAAAGTCGGGATTCTGGTAGTAGTTGCCGGAGCCCTTGGTTTTCTGGGATATTCTCAGTTTAAGAAAGGCAGTCACGAAATTGAATCACGCCCTGCGGAATCAACTACCTTGTCGGGAATTGAAAGTTCAGCGAATGCCGGAGGAGTAAACTCAAACGGTACTTCGGTAAAAAACGAAACCGGAAATTTGTCTGAAACGAGAGCAAAAACAACCATGGCACTCGACAAAATGGAGCATGATTTCGGAAAAATCAAACAAGGCGACCAAGTTGAATGCACGTTCAAAGTAACTAATACAGGAAAAGAGGCCTTAATAATTGAAGGAGCACAAGGATCTTGCGGATGTACTATTCCTGATTATCCAAAAGAACCTATACCTGCAGGAGAATCGCGTGATATTAAAGTTAAATTCAACTCAGCGGGTAAGCAAGGAAAACAATCGAAAAAAGTTACTATAACAGCAAATACAGAGCCGATACAAACAATTGTAACTATCCATTCAGATGTTGACGCACCGGAGTCTAACACAAAAGACAAATCAAAAAGTTCACACTAATAGTTTGACATAGACAATCGGAGAGCTGCCTCGGCAGCTCTCTTCATTTGATACCATAGTGACTCATGATGAGTGACTCGAAAAGTCGATCGGGTAAGAATCGCATAAGATAATAGGCCAGCTTCGCTTTGGGCGGCGCAACCCTGTAGCGCAATGCAGGCGAATTGCAACGAAGAATTCGCAACACAACTCGGGCGACCCTATCAGGCGACATTCCATTGAGTACCTCCTGATTAACCTGATTATTGATTTCTTTAAAATTTGTCGCGTGTAAAAGTGAAACGGAAGAGACGACTTTTCTGTTGGAATTGATTGATGTTTTAACATCGCCGGGTTCTACAATAACAACTCTCACACCTTCCTTTCGAACCTCTTGCGAAAGAGCTTCCGAATAACCTTCCACCGCAAATTTGCTTGAGCAATATGCACCTCTGAAGGGCAAACCCATTTGCGCTGCCATAGAGGTAATATTGATTATATAGCCTCCCTTGGATGCCCGAATCAAAGGCAATGCATGTCGGCACACATGATGTACGCCGAGTAAATTGGTCTCGAACAACAAACGCAAATCTTCAGACGTGGTGTTTTCAATCGGTCCTATCATTCCCAAGCCCGCATTATTAATGACGGCATGCATGGTTTCGTGTTGCTTTCTGATTTCATTAAAGCCATTCAGCACAGATTGCTCATCTGTCACATCCATAACCAATAATCGAACCTTCGATCCAATTGCCAGCTGACCGGAGCGAGAAGCACCATAAACGATGAACCCACTTTCGGCTAATAATTCCGCAACAGCCTTTCCTATTCCACTGCTTGCTCCTGTAACAAGCACAACTTTATCCATAGTATGACTCCATGAGTATGGGTCAAATTTAGCCTTAGTCTATACAATATGGGTATGACGCAAAAAGTAAATGTCTTCTATTTTCGTAGCATGAATGATTGGCTGCTTGAATTCGAGCAAAATGGCTGGATAGAAATGAAAAATTTCCTTCCGCGTGACATTTCTCTCAACCTCTTGGAGGAAATGAATACACTTCAATCCGGGGAAGAATTCCGAAGAGCATCTATAGGTAAGGATGGCGATAAACAGGTTAATCTTTCTCAGCGTGGAGATTTTATCAGGTGGATAGACCCCAACAACGCATTACCCTTCGCATCAGGATACCTAAAAGAAATATCCAATATCATTTCCATACTGAACCGACAGTTCTACTTGGGTATTCGCGACTACGAGTGTCACTACGCACATTATCCAATTGGTTCATTTTACAAAAGACACAGTGATCGGCATACATCAGGCTCAGCTCGAATTGTATCGTCGGTGTTCTACCTGAATGCAGACTGGCAAGAAGGTAATGGCGGAGAACTTGTCATCTATAATGGAGAAAGTGGGGTGTCAATCATCCAACCTGAGCTAGGTACACTTGTTCTCTTTTTAAGTGAGATCGAACACGAGGTTCTTCCCACCCATCGCGATAGAAAGAGCGTTACGGGATGGATGCTCAATGAAACAATCCTATAAAAAAAAGACCGCCTTCATACCGAAGGCGGTCTTTCAATATTGAAATTTGCTTATTGCTTAACGAATCGGCGGCTCTGCGCTTGACCGTCAACGCTGATGCGCAACTGGTAAATACCTGCAGCGGCATTCAACATGTCGACATTCTCCACACGCGTTGCACCTACATTACCTAAATCTTTCGAAACAACCACGCGACCGCTGTTATCTACTACAGAGTAAGTAACTGCTTCGCCGGTTAGACCGGACATGTTCAATGTGAACTGACCATTATTCGGGTTTGGATACATCTCAATCTGATAGAATGAATTCACTTCATTCAAACCAATAATGATGATGGTCTGTGAAGCCACGCAACCATTGGCGTCAGTTACGGTAAGTACATATTCACCGGATTGCTCTAACGAATTCATACCTTCCAACGCTTCTGCAACGCTGGTGTAACCATTTGGACCTGTCCAGCTGTATCCGAATGGAGCAGTTCCTCCTATTACGTTGTAATCTGAACTACCACCCGCAACGGCAGACAAACCATCAATTGCAAGCGCCTCGCTCGGACCCTCAATGGAAGCAATGGCGGTCGTCTGGCAATTATTTACGTCAATAACCGTTATAGTAAAGTCACCTGCAGCCAAACCATTCAAAATGTTGTTCGCTGAAAGTGGTGAACCATTCACGCTGTATTGGAATGGTGCTGTTCCTCCAAGTGGCGTTACTTCAATCGATCCGTTGGATTCTCCAAAGCATGCTACATCCGTTGCAGCTACAGAAGCAGTCAAAACTTCCGGCTCAGTAACTACCAATGGATTAGTTGCAACGTAAGCGCAACCGTTGCCGTCAATTACATTTATCGTGTAACTTCCCGGGGTTAGATCTTGAAAAATTGGGAAATTGATGTCTACAGGAGTTTGGTTCAACGCGTAGATGTATGGTGCAGTACCTCCATTTACGACAATTTCGATCTGGCCATCAATATCACCATTACACGATACGCTGGAAGCGTTGCCGGTAGCAGTGAGTGCCGCTGGTTCATCAATTTGGAAAGAAGCTGAGCTCTGACATCCATTAGCGTCTTCGACTACAACCTCAACTGCCGATGCACCGAGTCCTTCTAGCATATTATCAGCCGAGAGAGTTCCTCCGTTGAAACCATAAGTGAAACTTCCTGTACCGCCGGTAGCGTTTACTGTCAACGCTCCATCAGACAAGCCGAAACAAGAG
>JBILCQ010000307.1:0-2853 GCA_044353065.1 Flavobacteriales bacterium
AGGGACAGCTCTGAATTAAGTGCGCTTCCAATTTGGGTGCATCGATACTCTTCATTTTTTCAACGTTTAAGTCAGCTTTCTTCTAAAAACACTCACCCAATACAAATAGAAGAAGCGCCCGGCGAAATAAGCACGGGCGATTTGATTCGTTTGGTCGACGAAGGAGCTATTCCAGCAACTATTACTGATGAGAATTTGGCTTCGATTGAGTTAAAGAATTACAATCAAATAGACGCAAGCGTTGCCATCACAGACAAGGAAGATATCGGCTGGGCTCTGCGAAAAAACTCTACTCGTTTAATGGAAGAGTTGAACAGTTGGCTCTTAAGCAAAGAGGGAGCAAATCGGACTAAAAATCTTTATGACAAATACTTTGACAAGTCGGATACGCCTTTACCCATGACGTTTGATTTACCTACGGTCAAACCCGGAGCTATTTCACCATTCGATAGTCTATTCAAAATTTACGCCCCGCAGTTAGGATGGGACTGGCGCATGCTTGCTTCCATAGCATACCATGAATCGCACTTCAATCCGCAGGCACAATCTTGGAGCGGCGCCTATGGTCTGATGCAATTGATGCCGCAAACAGCCATTCGATTCGGATGCACTTCGACACCCTCGGCTGAATGCAGCATTCAAGCGGCCACGAAATACATAAAATACTTGATTGCTTTATGGGCGAAGCGTATTCCCAATGAAACAGAACGCACGAAGTTCGTACTTGCCAGTTATAACATCGGCCAGGGGCATATCATTGATGCGCAAAACCTTGCGCGAGAATTGGGCATGAACGACACACTTTGGGAAGGCAACGTGGCAGAGGCTCTTCTTTTGAAACAACAGGAAAAGTACTACACCATGAAGTGCGTAAAACATGGATATTGCGGCGCTCGTGAACCGATTATTTTTGTTCAGAAGATATTAGGAACATTTGAATTATATCGAAAGGCAAATGACCAATAAGAAAATGCAGAAATTCATCGGAACATCTATCATTGTCATGCTGCTTGTGCTTGGTGCTTGTAAAAAAGACACCATGAATCCGTTCAGCATTAAAGGAAAGGTAACCGATGCCCGCAACGGAAGCGGCCTTGCGGGCGTTACCGTAAAAGTTGAAAAGCAATCCGTTCAAGATGGTGTATACACCAATACCTATCAACGCGCACTTACTACAACAACGGGAAACGATGGTCATTTCGAAGGATCCTGGGAGCGTGAAACGTTTGCTTCACTAAAGCTACTCGCGGAGAAAACAAGTTATATCCCAATAGAAACCATTTTAACCGAACAAGAAATTGGCAGTGGAGAGATTAACAAAAACATCACGATGCATCCGGAAGCCTTTGCCTCTCTGCGGTTCATGCATAATGGCACTAATTCAAACGACGAATTATTATTGAACTACACAAATACGAATTTCGACTGTGCTTGCTGCAAACCCGGTTGGAAGACCATAGTGGGTGCTCAAGTCGACACTACCTTTTCGTGCAAAGTTTATGGCGATCATTGGCTCGTATTCAAGGTTATTACGAAAATCAACAACATCGATAGCTCTTACACCGACAGTGTTTTCTGTCCGGCATTTATTGAAACTCGGCTAGATGTTGCGTACTAAATGTTTCGTTCAGATTTAATCATGTATTCACAAAGCACGCTTTTCTTTACCATCATGAAAAAACTTATTCTGGCCTTTGGAATTTCTTTTCTCACATGCCTCAATTCATTCGCACAAATCACAACGCCGCCCAACTTCTCGAATATTCGTTCGATGGCAGAATGGGAAGAGGTGCAGGCGATTACTATTTCATGGACAGGTTTTCCGGCAATTCTAAAACAGATTGTAGCTGCATCAAGACTGGAAACACTGGTCGTTATTTTGAGTGACAACGTGCAAGCAACCGAAGATTACCTATTGAGCTCAAATACGGGAGGCGCTGCATTCCCAAATTTGAATAACGTTCTAATTGTAGATTCCAATTACGACTCCATCTGGATGCGCGACTATGCCGCCAACCCGGTTTATGGCAACGAGGTGGATTCGCTCTTTTTGGTCGATTGGCTTTACAATCGCAATCGTCCCAACGATGACGCCACGCCTGTTGATGTCGCCGAAGTTCTTAACCTCGATTTATACGAGACATCCCAATCGCCTTACGATTTGGTTAACACCGGCGGCAACTTCATGAGTGACGGCTTCGGAACTGCCTTCGCCTCCGAACTCATTCTCGATGAAAATGATGGCAACGGACTGTACAACATTTATTACCCCACGCACAACGAGCAGGAAATCGATGAAATTCTGGAAACTTATATGGGCATTCATACTTACATTAAAATGCCCACCTTGCCATATGATGGTATCCATCACATTGACATGCATATGAAACTTGTTGATGAGGAAACCCTGCTGGTTTCTGAATATCCGGCGGGAGTTGCTGATGGCCCGCAGATCAATGCCAACATCAATTATGTGCTGAATAATTACACCAGCAAATTCGGAACACCCTTCCATGTGGTGCGCATACCGGCACCACCAAGCACGGGAGGAAACTACCCGGATAACAATGGGGCTTACCGCACCTACACGAATGCAGTTTTCGTTAACAACACGATTCTTATTCCAACGTATCGCGAACAGTATGATACAATCGCTATGCGTATTTGGGGCGAAGTATGTCCGGGTTACACGTTGGTTGGTATCGACTGCGATAACACCAACAACAATATCATCGCGCAGAGTGGAGCCATTCACTGCATCACGCATACCGTGGGTGTTGCCGATCCTTTGCTCATTTCCCATCAACCCCTTCAAGATACTTACGATTCAAACAACCCCTATTTTGTTTCAGC
>JBILCQ010000308.1:0-2850 GCA_044353065.1 Flavobacteriales bacterium
ACAAAGGGACGTGCGATTCAAAACCTCATTCAAATCGAGCAGGATGATAAGCTTTTGGCCTACATACCTGTGAAGGACTTGATGAATGAAGACTACGTAAATAGCAACTTCGTAATTCTCTGTACCAAGCAAGGATTGATTAAGAAAACCTCACTGGAGGCCTATTCTCGTCCACGCTCCAATGGTATCAATGCCATTACGATTGTGGAAGGAGACGAACTTCTTTCAGCCCAGCTCACCAATGGAAACTGTGAAGTGATTATGGGAACTCGCGAAGGAAAGGCCATCCGCTTCAATGAGAAGACCGTTAGAGCCGTAGGTCGCACCGCGCAAGGGGTTAAAGCCGTATCGCTCGACAGTGACAAAAACGAAGTAATCGGAATGGTGTGCGTGGATAATCCAAACACCGACATTCTGGTAGTAAGCGAGAAAGGATTCGGAAAGCGCTCAGCGTTGGAAGACTACCGAATTACCAATCGTGGAGGTAAAGGTGTAAAGACCATCAATATCACCGAAAAAACCGGCGATTTAATTGCCATCCTTGGTGTTGACAACGACCACGACTTCATGATCATCAACAAGAGCGGAATTACGATTCGCTTGCGTGTAGAGGATTTGCGAGTAGTAGGTCGTGCCACGCAAGGGGTGAAGCTAATCAATCTTCGCGGCAAAGACGAGATAGCAGCGATTTGCAGCGTGTTGAAAGACGAGGACGACGATACGCCAACAGCAGAAGTCGTGAACGAGGACATGCCAGGCGACGAAGCTGCGAACAACGATGACACAACCGAAAACGAAGAACCAAGCGGCGAGGAGTAATCGAAGTCCACTCTTTGTTATCTCTGTGTCTTTGCGGTAAAAACAAAAACGGCATAAAATTTAGAAAGCACGAGAAACGCTCACCCGGCGTTTCTTTTTTAAACTTACAATCACCAACCATGAAAAGAATTTTGATGATTTCAGCGGGTCTTGTAATGGCCCTGAATGCAGTTTCCCAGGCAGATGTTACTTCTGCCTACAACGCCAACAAACAAGGCGATTTTGCAAAAGCGGCCGAGTATATTGAGAAGGCCATTAACGACCCAAAGGCCGTAACCAAAGAAAAGACGTGGCGTTATCGCGGTGATATTTACCTAAGCATTGCGGGATCTCCCGACTTGTCGACCCAATTCCCAAACGCGGTACAAATCTGTAAAGAATCGTATTTTAAATCCATGGAAATCGACACCAAAAAGGAGTGGATTCAGGAAAATACAGCAGGGCTCAGCAGTTTACAAGCAATGGTATTGGAAAATGCAAGCAAACAGTATGAAAGCAATGACTTCTGCGGAGCATCGGGCAATTTCAGTGTGGCGCGAGACATCAGCACCCGTTTTGGAATCGTTGACTCTGCAGCCATATTCAACGGAGCATACTGCGCTGAACGTTGCGGTAAAGTAGAAGAAGCATTGACCGGCTACCAGGAAAGCGCTAAAATCGGATACAATGTTCCCGCCGTGTATAGTTCAATCGTAGAGCTATACAACAAGATGGGCAAGAAAGAGGATGCAGTGAAGACGCTATCAGATGCACGCGCCAAGTATCCGAAAGATGCTGATTTGCTCCGTGCAGAGGTAAACGTGTATTTGACCGATCAGAAGTATGATCAGGCGTTGAGTTTGCTAAAGGACTTGACTGTTCAAGATTCTAAGAACGAGATGATTTGGTTCGTTTTGGGTGTAACGTATGAAAAGTTAGGTCGGGTTTCGGAACAGGAAGCGGCCTACATCAAAGCACTGGAAATCAACCCGAAATATTTTGACGCATTATTTAATTTGGGAGCCACATACTACAACCAAGGCGTTGAGAAGTATAAGGAGTGTGATAAGATTCCACCACGTGAAGCCGCGAAGTACGATGCTTGTGTAGCTGAAGCCAATAAGATTTTTGCTAAGTCAATTGGGTACTTTGAAGGTGGATACGCAGAGCGTTCGAATGACAAGGATATCATTAACGCATTGAAAGAAGCCTATGTTCGCGTAGGAAATATGGAGGGAAAGAAAAAAATGGAGGAAGCGTTGAAAGGATTGCAGTAAGATTAGATAGTAGAATTATGGGATAGCATGGAACGGTGGCCGGATGGCCGCCGTTTCTTTTTGATCAGGATTGTAGAAAATTAGGTTTGCTGGTTAATAAGGGAAGAGGCTACAATCCTTTAATCCTATGCCCCTGTTATCCTTTTTAATTTACTTTACATAATGTAAATTATGAGTCGATAGAACTTCTAAATGACTGGATGCCAAGTGCTGCCGTTTCATAAAACAACGATCAATCGACCATGACTTTGATGATGCGTCATGCGAAATCTTAACCTGGAAATGGTGCCACCTTGTAGATGACAGACTTCATAAAATGAAAAAAAGAGACTTTCATAGAACAGCTAAATAGTGGCTCATCTAGTGAGGACAAATGCAATTCTTGAATGAGTCTTAAATTGGACTATGACGGATTAACCTAAGACAAATAAAAAGCGCCCTTTTTCAAAGGCGCCTTTCTTTCCCCATTAAAATCGATCTACATTTTCAATCAACCTTCCTTTTCCAGCAGCAACGATTGGAGCGCCCGCAGCTCGCGAACTTTTTCATCATTGCTTGCAGCTATATAAGCATGTATAAGATTATTCAGCATTCGAGCTATCATTTCCATGTTTGAACATGGACGATAAAATCGTTCATCTTGTGGTAAGTTCTGTTTAACCAGAAACTCATCAATCTCTTCTTTTTGAAGAATTGCTCCTGCATTGAACGGATTGATGTAAAACATGACTTCCGCTTCATCTTTGATAACGCCGAGCTCTTCGTCGAACGGAGA
>JBILCQ010000063.1:0-9803 GCA_044353065.1 Flavobacteriales bacterium
AATTGATAATTTATTGTTCAATCAGCAAGGAAGTACGCTAACGACTACAATACCCGGAACTGCATTGTTGCCTGGGCAACAGAATAGTTCAGCGCGATTCACTGACTTGCCTCCCTTATCCGTTTGCCTGGGGTCTGCTTTTTATTTTGATCACGGAGCCACCGACCCCGATGGCGATCAGCTTGTCTATTCCTTTTGCAACCCACTAAATGGTGCAACGGCCGATGCGCCCATGCCTAATCCACCATCAGGTCCGCCCTACACTCCTATCACCTGGGCAAATGGTTTCAGTGCAACTAACCCAATTACAAGTTCGCCTCAATTTACAATTGACTCGCAGACCGGATATATTACCGGAACACCTACTGCGCTTGGGGTGTATGTTATTTCTGTCTGTGTGAGTGAATTTCGCAATGGAGTTTTGATTAACACGATAAGCCGCGATTTTCAGTATCAGGTGAATTTCTGTGCATCCAGTGAGGCAGACTTCCCCTCACTTGAAAATTCTTCTTATGAGACTTGCAGTGGTCTCGAAGTAACATTTGAGAACACGAGCACGGCATCGACCAATACATTTTATCATTGGGATTTTGGTGTTGCCGGTACCAATGCCGATACCTCGAATTTAGCTGAACCTGTTTTTTCTTTTCCTGGACCCGGAACCTATTTCATAACACTGACCACGAATCCGGGTTGGCCATGCGAAGACCAGGTAATGCATGAATATATCGTTTACCCTACTGTGGAACCCGCAATTCAAGTGGTCGATTATGATTGTATGGGCCTTCAGGATACGTATGATTTCATAGTGACCGGGAGTTTTTCAAATGCGGCAGCTGTAAGTTGGAACTTCGGAACGGCAGCACTTCCATCGACCTCTTCTGATGCAACTCCTGCGAACATCGCACTGCCACAGTCACTTCCCGTTTGGACTATTTCCGTGGAGGTCGAGGAAAATGGTTGTGTGGGCACAGATACTGAAACCATTATCAATCCGGCAGACCCAATCGCTTCTATCACTCCGCAAAATTTATTCTGCAGCGGATTGTCATATGAATTCTCATCGACACCATCCAATTACACGGCACTTGAATGGGATTTTGGTGGACAGGGAACATCAGACATGAATGATCTCGTAAATCCCTCATTCAATTACTCTGTTGCCGGACAGTATGATGTGATGTTGGTGGCCTCGGCTCCCAACACGTGCAGTGATACAGCGTTTGCCTCATTCTCGATCGCAGAGAATCCTCAACCGTTTTTTGAGACCGGTGACCCGCAATGTTTTTTAACCAATAATTTCAACTTCGAAGCAGAGGGAGCCAACTCCTTTAATCCGATTTACAGCTGGAATTTTGGCCCGAATGCCAACCTAGCATCCAGCTCTGACGCTCAACCGCAAAATATAAGTTTCAATGAGGTTGGGACACATTCAATCATCTTAACACTTACCGAGAATGGCTGTACCGCCAGTTATGAAGACTCGGTGACTGTTGCTCAGAATATATTGCCTGATTTTAGTATTGAAAATGCAACAGGATGTCCGGGTTTAATAGCTCAATTTGTTGCAAACAGTCAGTCACAGGTACCGGTTAATTATGTTTGGGATTTTGGGAATGGCAGCATATCAACCCAAGGAAGTACAAGCCATACCTACGATCTTCCTGGAACTTACTCAATAACAATAACGGCTTTTACGAACGTGGGATGTTATGATAGCTTGACTGTCACATTTCCTGACGCTGTGATTATTTACCCTAGTCCGGATCCGAGTTTCACTATTGAACCTCAAATGATGGAAATTACCGAAGCAGAGTCGCAAATTACTAGTGTCACTGAAGACGGTACATGCTTGTTTTACATGAGTGATGGAGGCCAATCCGACAGCTGTAACTTTCAATATAGTTGGATGGAGGCCGGCACGCACACCATTACGCATACCGTCACAAGTCCTCAGGGCTGCACCGCAACAGCAACTGGTGAAGTGGTCATTCAAGGTTACACCTTTTATGCTCCAAGCTCATTTACTCCCAACAATGACGGGTTGAACGATTATTGGCAACCCATTACGACCGGTGTTTCTTCTTTCGACCTGCGCATATACAATCGCTGGGGAGAGCTAGTTTACCAATCAGCTGAAATTGATAAACCTTGGATGGGTCAAATTGACGAAGGATCGTATTATGCACCAAATGGCATTTATTACTACCGGGTTATCCTTCAAGACCTACTATCTCAAAAGCATGAATTTCAAGGTAGCTTTACCGTTATTCGATAGTCGTTATTATTTTATGGCTAATTTGTATCCTGTTGATACAATAAAATTTGTGGATATGGATGAACTTAATATATTTGACTACTAACTATAGATAATTCAACCGAATAAACGCTACTACTTATGAACGAGGGTTACAAAGAAGATGTATTTTCTACATCCGTTCGCGCAGGCAAAAGAACCTATTTTTTTGATGTTAAAGCGACAAGAGGCAATGATTTATTCATGACCATAACGGAAAGCAAACGCATTGGTCACGAAAACGATGGCCCGGTTCATTATGAAAAACACAAGATATTTCTTTACAAAGAGGATTTCGACGGATTTGCGGAAGGTCTGCAACGTGCCGTGGATCACATAAGGGAGTTGCAAGGAACCGGTGCATATCGAACGGCTGATAGCAATCGAAAACCCGGCAGAGAGCTTATGGATAATGAAGGCGCTGATGGCTCTGCTTCGGCATCCAGTTTTAATTTTGATGATCTCGGGCAAGACCAGTAATTACAAAGTAGCTCGACGTTTATTGCTTGATGTATTATGTCCCGTTTAAGTTGTTTTTAAACTTCATTCGCTAATTCTGAATACAGAACATACTCTTTTTAAGATAGTAAAAGGGGCTGTCTCAATCATTAGAGACAGCCCTTCTTTTTTCATACTATTGCATTTCCATGGCAACAACAAAAGGAAAGCTCTACCTCATCCCAAATACACTCGGAAGCGGCGTCGATAAATACGCTACGGTTCAACTGAGAGCTACGGTTGAGCATTTACACGTATTCATTGTGGAGGAAATCAAAAGTGCGCGTCGTCTCATTCGTCAACTTGGAATAGCCAAGCCCATGGAAGAGATCGATTTCCGAATGCTGAACGAACATACCCAGCACGTAGATTTCAATTCACTTATAGAGCCCTTATTCAATGGGATTGACGTTGGTTTGGTGAGTGAAGCCGGTGTGCCTTGCGTAGCAGATCCGGGGAGTCAAATTGTTGAGTTGGCCCATGAAGCAGGAATAAAAGTAGAGCCCCTTGTTGGTCCGTCTTCCATTCTGCTTGCTCTCATGGCTAGCGGAATGAATGGTCAACAGTTTTCCTTTAATGGCTACTTACCGCGTGAAAGGGCCGATCGAATCAGAAAAATAAAGCAGCTTGAACAATTGGCTAAATCAGGAATAACCCAATTATTCATGGATGCTCCCTACAGAAATAATCAAGTCCTGGAAGATGTCTTGGCATCTTGCAATGCCAACAGTAAACTCTGCATTGCTTCGAACATCACCTGCGACAACGAGCGTATCAATACTAAAACCATGTCTGAGTGGTCGCAGCGAAAACCGGATATAAACAAAATGCCGGTTATGTTTGTGATGGGCAAATAGTCAGGGCAACAAAACCAAGGTTTAACCTAGCTTCCGGCAACCACTCCCATTGAACAAAACTTTTCCTGACGCATTTCAGAGCGCTTTTTGGGATCAAGTTTCATCAATTCGCTAAGTTCCTTTTTAAGTACTTCTTTCACATTCTTGAAAGCTCCTTCCGGATCAGTGTGCGCACCTCCCATCGGTTCGCGAATAATACCATCGATGAGTTTGTTGGTGTGCATATCCTCTGCAGTTAGTTTCAGTGCTTTGGCAGCGGTTACTTTATGATCCCACGAGCGCCAGAGAATTTGAGAGCATGACTCCGGTGAAATAACAGAATACCAAGTGTTCTCGAGCATCATGACACGATCTCCAATGCCGATACCAAGCGCTCCGCCTGAAGCTCCTTCACCAATGATGATGCATATCACAGGTACCTGCAGCTTCATCATTTCAAACAGATTCCTTGCAATGGCTTCTCCTTGGCCACGCTCTTCCGCTTCGATACCGGGAAAAGCCCCAGGTGTATCGATGAAAGTAATAATGGGCTTATTGAACTTCTCGGCCAATTTCATCAAGCGAAGTGCCTTTCGATATCCCTCAGGGTTGGCCATTCCGAAATTGCGGTACTGGCGGAGTTTGGTGGTGTTTCCCTTTTGCTGACCAATGAACATCACGCTCATATCATCCAGAAAACCAAAGCCACCTATCATGGCTTTATCATCTTTTACAGTGCGATCGCCGTGGAGTTCTACCCAGGTGTTTCCCGCTAGATATTCGATGTATTGCAGAGTGTACGGCCGATCAGGATGGCGGCTCACCTGCACTCGCTGCCAAGAGTCGAGATTGCTGTAAATCTCCTTTGTCTTGTTCTTTGCTGCGTCTTCCAATTCAGCGATAGCAGCAGACATATCTACCCCTGCCTTTTTCTCGCTCTCGCGTAACTTTTCTATTTGAGTGTGGAGCTCCTTAATGGGCTCTTCAAAATCAAGATAATTCATGGCTTTCGATTTACGGCCGCAAAATACTCAAAACCCAAGAATGGAAAATGTCATGGAGGGCATAAGTTAAAAACACCCGGCTGCCACTGAGGAGAATCCGGAGCAACCTATCCCTTCAAGATTTCTCTCGAAATGACCAGCTTTTGAATCTCACTGGTGCCTTCTCCAATCGTACACAATTTAGAATCGCGGTAGAATTTCTCGACCGGAAAGTCTTTGGTGTAGCCATAACCTCCGAAAATCTGAACAGCCTCGGTGGCACAGCGCACTGATACCTCTGATGCGTAGTATTTCGCCATGGCTGATTCTTTGGTCATCTTCATCTTGTGGTTCTTCATGTAAGCTGCTTGGTACAAAAGTGCTTCGGCTGCTTGAATCTCTGTTTCCATATCAGCAAGCTTGAATGCAATAGCTTGGAAGTTTGCGATGGGCTGACCAAACTGCTCGCGCTCTTTCGCATATTTCACGGCTGCTTCGAAAGCTCCTTTTGCAATTCCCATGGCAAGCGCTCCGATGCTGATGCGACCGCCGTCCAGAATTTTCATGGCTTGCTGAAAGCCCTTGCCTATTTCACCACAAACCTGACTCTTGTGTACACGGCAGTTATCGAAAATTAATTCAGCGGTCTCACTGGCACGCATTCCGAGCTTATTTTCTTTCTTGCCACCTGAAAAACCAGGGGTTCCGCGTTCAATAATAAATGCTGTTATCCCATGAGAATCCAGCAAATCACCCGTGCGAACCAACACAACCGCTACTTCACCGGAAATACCGTGTGTGATCCAGTTCTTGGTTCCATTGATTACCCAATAGTCGCCATCCTGCACCGCAGTGCATTTCATGCGCATCGCATCGCTACCTGTGTTGGCTTCCGTGAGACCCCAAGCGCCTATCCATTCGCCCGAAGCAAGCTTGGGCAAATACTTTTGCTTTTGCTCTTCATTCGCAAATTCCAAGATATGATTGGTGCAAAGTGAATTGTGAGCGGCCACTGAAAGACCAATGGAACCACACACTTTGGCAACTTCTTCAATGACGGATATATACTCGAAATACCCAAGGCCTGAGCCCCCGTATTCCTGGGGCACCAGAACACCCATTAGACCAAGTTCTCCCATTTTGCGAAAAACATCGCGGGGAAACTCTTGTGATTCGTCCCATGTCATCACATTAGGACGTATTTCTTTCTCAGCAAAATCGCGCACCATCTGCGCAATCATCAACTGGTTTTCTGATTTCTCAAAGTTCATTGCTTTGCTCAAATTAGAGGTTATGTTGTGATCGTAAACAGTCTCAGCGACCGAACGGTTCTTTAAAAGCGTGCAAAAGTAGTGACGCTATCTGTGTAAGGAAGCATTCTTTCCATCCCTTTGAGGAAACTTAATTCAACGATAAACTGAAACATAGCCACTTCACAATCGGCCTGCTTTACCAATTTAGCAGCTGCTTCAGCAGTGCCGCCTGTGGCAAGCACGTCATCGTGAATAAGCACTCGGCTTCCCGGAATGAGCGCATCCTTATGCATTTCGATGGTACTACTTCCATATTCAAGATCGTAGGAGATACTGTGACATTCACGGGGCAACTTTCCCTTTTTGCGCACCATGATGAACGGAACTCCCATTTTCATCGACAAAGGAACAGCAAGCAGGAAACCACGACTTTCTAATCCTACAATAGCGTCGATTCGTTTGTTTTTACACGACTCCGCCATGGCGTCGACTAGGTCATTCAATAACGTTGGATCCTGAAACAAGGGTGTGATGTCTTTGAAAACAATGCCCGGCGAAGGAAAATCATGTACATCCACCATGGCATGCTTGATGCGTTCTTCTAAATTCATAGCCGGCAAAAATCACCTAACTTTCACGTAATCGCTCATCTTTTCAAAGGTTTTTTCATCAATCAACAAACACTTTCTGAGATCGGCCACGCTTTCGAATGGGCCATGTTTTTCGCGATAA
Organism: Flavobacteriales bacterium; assembly: GCA_044353065.1. Taxonomy (GTDB): domain Bacteria; phylum Bacteroidota; class Bacteroidia; order Flavobacteriales_D; family Sanyastnellaceae; genus JAIBBG01. The sequence continues at coordinate 6,599 of JBILCQ010000063.1, forward strand.
GCCAGCAAGCCTTTCGCCTGACTGCGCGATAAATAGGGGTGTTGAAGGAGTTCATCCAGTGTCACGGTATTGATGTTGACTCGCTCTACCCAGCTGGTGTCTATGACCAGAAAGGGAGCAATCGTATCGAGCTTGCCGGGCGTTAGCCGATACACTTCCAATAACTGTTCGGTTGAAAAGAATCCTCCGAGCCGTTCGCGGTATTCGACAATTTTCCGCGAGAGCCAAGGACCTACGGAAGGCAGACTTCGCAATTCAAGTGTGTCAGCCGTATTCAGTTCAATGATCCGACTTCGTTTGAATGGACTCGCATGGGCTTGCACGGGAACCGAATCGAATGACCATTGATATTGATTGGCGCGACGGTAAAAATCGTTCTTCCGATTCGAATAATCGATTGATGTTCCCAATGCTTCACTTGATGTGAGATTAATTATGGAGTCACTCAGTGTCCATTCCGGGGGAACGATAAACACAAGTTCTGCTGGTTTGATGAAACGGAAATACACCACCCTTGCGGCAATAGTTAATAGCAACAGAATCGTTAGTAAAAGAAAGCCACGTGTCTCGGATCGATTAAACGTAAAGGCCTCGCGCCAACTTAGCGGTTTGTTGTTCATGCAACAAAGCTCCGGAATCAATCACAAAAGCCTTATTCCGCATAGGAATAGCATAAACCCAACTAGGTGGCCTAATTTTGCAACACTAAAATTCTAACAACATGGTAGGTATCATCATGGGCAGCAAGAGTGATTTGCCAATTATGAATGAAGCGGCAGAGGCACTTCAGTCACTGGGTGTTCCATTCGAGATAACCATTGTAAGCGCTCACCGCACTCCCGAGAGAATGTTTGAATATGCGACTACAGCCGAAGCTCGAGGCATCAAGGTAATCATTGCCGGCGCAGGTGGAGCTGCGCATTTACCCGGTATGACCGCTTCGCTCACTCCCCTTCCGGTCATTGGAGTTCCGGTAAAATCATCTAACTCCATCGATGGCTGGGATAGTGTTCTTTCCATTTTGCAAATGCCTGCAGGTGTTCCTGTGGCTACTGTTGCGCTCAATGGCGCTCGCAATGCGGGTATTTTGGCAGCACAAATAGTTGGGTGTCATGACCAAGCTACTTTAACCAGAATCAAGGATTTCAAGGAGGAGCTTAAGAAAAAGGTGATGGAATCCTTAGAAGAAATGAAGAAGTAAACTGCAAAACTGAAACAACGATGCTATCCATTGACCCCAAAGAACTTCCGCAACCTAAACTCCATCAATACCTGCTGGGCGCTATTGGTCCAAGGCCTATTGCTTTTGCCAGCACCATCGATGAGCATGGAAGATCCAACTTGGCTCCGTATAGTTTCTTCAATGTCTTTAGTTCGAATCCGCCCATTCTGATTTTTTCGCCGGCGCGAAGAGGACGTGACAATACTACCAAACACACGCTCGAGAATGCTCTTGCTACGCGTGAATGTGTGATCAACATTGTCAATTACGCTATAGTTGAACAGATGTCGCTTGCCAGCACCGAATATCCGGAAGGCGTCAGTGAATTTGAAAAGTCAGGCCTGACTCCTATTGCTTCAGAAGTCGTAAAACCATTTAGGGTGAAGGAAGCTCCTGTTCAGTTCGAATGTAAAATTAATGATGTCGTGGCACTCGGTACTGAAGGCGGGGCAGGCAATCTGGTTATCTGCGAAGTAGTGCGTATTCACGTCGCAGAAGATATTTTGGATGAAGACGGACGTATTTCACCCGTGAAGATTGATCAAGTTGCGCGCATGGGCGGTCATTATTATACACGAGCCAATCAAGGGCTGTTTCAGTTGCCACAACCGATGACGCAAATAGGAATGGGATTCGATCAGCTTCCAACTGATATTCGAACGTCGAAGGTACTGACCGGAAACGAGCTTGCACAGCTCGCCGGAGTTGAATCGCTGCCCAACGAAACCGAGGTAAATGAATACAAGCTCACCGAATTGGCTGATCTTTTTATGGAGCTCGAGGGAAAAGCGTCTGAACTCGAAGAGCAACTGCACATGCGAGCCCAAACACTCATCGGCGAAAAGAAAATTACAGAAGCGTGGATGACTCTTCTGGCATTCAACAACTGATTCACAAGCAGTGCAGCAAACCAACTCATCCGGTCGCAATTCGCTCAGTATTCTTGATAGTCTGCGGGCCGTTGCTGCTATCATGGTTTGCCTCTATCACAGCTCGTTCTTGCTTAAATCACACTATCCGGAGATTGTTGATACACTTGACATAGGACAGGAAGGCGTCTATGTATTCTTTGTCATTAGTGGCATGGTAATGCCCTTGTCACTCGATAAAATTGGATACCGTTTTTCCGACTCGTTAATCTTCATGGGTAAACGTGTTTTGCGATTGCACCCGCCTATGATTCTGTCGGCCTGCATTGTTGCGCTGACGTCTTGGTCCATGCTTCATACCGAAGTATACAACGGTTGGCAGCTCTTGTTAGCGAGTGCAACACTGACAGCGCCCTTTTTTAATTTGCCTTGGGTGAACGACATTTACTGGACGCTCTTCGTCGAGATGCAATATTATATTTATATCGCACTTGCCTTTCCGATTCTGACAAGTGCTTCAACAAGCAAGCGAAGACTAGCCGTTGTTTTTCTTCTAGCAGTTTCTTTCCTTTCACTTGGAATAGAAGGAAATGCCACCAAGTCTCACCTCCCCTTTCACCTTCCTGTATTTCTTATGGGATATTATCTTTTCATGAGGCACAAATCGCGCATCACGAATTTAGAATTTTGGATTGGAATAATTGGTTGTGCATCCGTATGCGCTTTTCTCACAGGAGTTCTGCACGGACTTGGCTTTAGAATCGTGCTGACAGCACTAATTACTTCCCTCATTATTCGCTATACTCAACATGGCTTGTCTTGGCTGGGAAAAATTGGCGAAGTATCGTACTCTCTTTATCTCATGCACTGGCCTGTTATAAGTTCCCTTTGCTTTGTGCTTGGGGGAATTCTATATTACCCATGGGGAAGTGCCATTGTATTTTTCTGCATTCAATTCGTTTCAATTGCGATTGCATTTATCTTCCATCGAATCATAGAGCGCCCAGCTCTTAGCTGGTCGAGTAGTCTGCGCTATAAAAGAAAATAGAGCGAAATCATCGCCTGGAATATCTGATTTCCAATTGTGCAATAAGAAGAGCTAACTAATCAGCTT